>JANOGZ010000845.1:0-3623 GCA_031406255.1 Pyrinomonadaceae bacterium
GTGAACTCCCCGCGGTCGCCTTCGACCAACTCCGGCGCTACCCCCAAATCACGCTTGATCAACTCCGCCACACGGGCGGCTCTCGGCCGGTACGACGCTCAAACCTTGCAGAAACGGACGCGCACTCGCTCCATAGATGTACTCCTCCTGACTCTTCTCGACAGGTTATTTAGGCCCGGTTATTTTTACTCTTGGCAAGGGCCAATCCGATAGCCACACCGATGACAACTCCCAGCCCCGTCCACATAGGAATATTTTTTAATGCGACTCCAAGAGCTATGTGACACTCGCCACTCGATTGACTTACGCCTCCGCTGAGAGCTAAGCAGGGAGACTTTTCGTCCATTCTATATACCGACGCGCGTCGAATTTGCGGGCCATCGACTGCGACGACATGAAGCGCAGCTTGCCGAAGACCTCACGCTCAGGCCCCCACGCGCGGTCGTGCTTGCCAAAGCACCAGAGAATGCCCGCGTAGGAATTCGGGTTGCGCCCGTCGAGCGCGTATTTGTTGTTGAGGTGTTCGAGCAGACGGAATGCATCCTCATACGTCTCCTGCCACTCGATGACGCGCTTACCCCAGAGCATCCGCGCGTAGTTATGTATCTCACCTGTGCGGAGCAGTTCGCGCTGCGTTGCGTCCCACAGTTCGTCGTAGGTCTCCGCGCCTTCGATCTGCTCAGGCACGAGCAACGCGGGACGCGTGTCTGGCGCGTGCTCGCGCATGGTCTTCTTCGCCCAGTCGGGCACGGCATCGAGCGAGTTGTAACGCGCGTTGAAGCGCGTGAAGTTGTATGCCAGCTCGCGCCGGACGATTAACTCCTCGAGGTAAGCGTCGGTCGCGGCACGCGGCGCTCCGGCCTGCTCGACCGCGTCAACTATTTCGTGGGCGGAGAGAAAACCGAAATGCAGGTAAGGGCTGAGACGCGAGGTGCCGTCGATTGAAGGGTCGTTGCGCGCCTCGTCGTAGCGCGGCAAAATCTCTGAGACGAAGTGGCGCAGTCGTACGCGTCCCGCACTCGTCCCGCCTCTGTAGGCGGATGACGGTTTGACCGCGTGGTCAATGTCGCACTCGGCGACCAGCGCCGCGATGTTTTTCCCGGTGACGAGAGTTTCCGGGCAATCAACTTTGAGACGCGGGGCGCGCTTAAGCAATCGCGCGCTCCGTGAAGGTTTCAGGTAGAGTGGCAGCAGGCGCTTTATTTTCGGGCGGATCGTGCGCGCCGCGTACTCCTCCTTCTCGAAGGCGGAGAGCGGGATGATGCCGTTCGCGTCAACGGCATAGACAGGGATGTCGACTTGGCGCGTGATACGACGGTTGTGTCCGGGGATGATGAAGCAGGGGAAGTCATCCGTGACGATGAGCGCCGCTTCACGCGCCAGCCGCGCGACTGTATGTCGGGGATCGCGCGCGTGACGTTGCAGGTAGAAGACGTAGCGGATACCACGCCGCGCGAACACTGCGCGCTTCTCTTCGACTCCTTCGAGGATAAAAGTGTGCAGTCGGTCGTTGGCCCAAGGGTAGTAGTATTTCAGTCCCTCGTACACGACGAGCGGCAACCCGCGCTCGTTAGCCACGCGGATGGCGAAGTCGAGCGCGTCGTTATAGGTCGTGCGCTTGAACATCTGCATCCAGTAGAGCACGTAACGCGCTCGTCTGTTCTCGCGCCCTTCGCTCAATTGTGTCACTCGCTCGTCGATCAGCTTCTGTTGCCTCCGCGCCCGCGTTTTATGAAATTGGTGCGGCGTGCGCTGAAAGACTAACTTGCCGAGCACGCCTTCACCTTCTGGCGGCGCCGCCCTCGTAGGACGCGGCGCGCCCCGCAACCCTTGCAGCTATCTACTCTCAGTGTTCTTATCAACCACCGATTTGAGCGCTTGAAACGTCGGCGGCCATAGACCTACAAATATTCCGGCTTGCTTGTTGCCGGCGAGATAAAGCGCGATTGATGCGCCAATGGAGCCGAACGTAAGAATGTGAAACAGGCTGACGCCCGTCGAGCCTTGTGTTGATTCGTCAACTGTCTTGAGCAGTGATTCCGCCGCATCTCTCTTGGACGGTGTTTGCGTGTTTCTGTCGGATTGCGCCCCGACGCTTGAAATTGTGCTCTGTGCTGTTGCCATTGTTTTTATCCTCTCTCTTGTTGAGTTTTATTCCCTGTATCCGTTGCGAGCGCAACTCGTGTCGCGTCCCCTGTCGGACTCAGTATTGGTGTTCGCCGCCCGTGCTGACTTCGTAGAGAAACCAGATGCGTTTTTCGGTCTGATCCAGTAGCTCTTGCAATAAATTGCTGGTCGGCGTGTCACGGTTCTTCTCTGTTATCTCAATAGCGGCGCGTTGCTGCTCGGCTATGTGCCGATTATCATTAATTAATGCGGCAATCATCAGGTCTGGCGGAACGAAATCGTCATTGTCGTCTGCGATAGTTTGCAGTTGACCGATGTGCTCGATGCTGCGAATGGTGGTCCCTCCGATGCGACGCACACGCTCGGCCAAAGGGTCAATGGACTCAAAAATCGAATCAGCTTGCTCGTCGAGCAGCAGGTGGTAGTCGCGAAAGTGTGAACTGGCGAGGTGCCAGTGGAAGTTTTTGGTTTTGGTATAGAGGGCGAAAGCGTCCGCGATCAGCGGATTGACCGCTGCAACAACGGCGCGCACCTCTTCCGGTTTGAGGTCGGTCGGCGTCGCTAACTGTTTAGGAGCCGGGTAAGACCTGATTGTATCCTCTGTGTTGTTGCCATTTCTTTGGTCTGACTCGGCAGGCCGGGCAACGCGTTTGCTTTCGGTAGCAGTAGCCATGTCATCTCCTCTTTCATAGTGCTTTGATTTACATTTAAATCATTCATCAAATTTGATATGACTCGGGTTGCAACACGATCTCGTTCAATACTCCCTCTCCTTCCTCCGTCACCGCGAACAGGAGGGCGCGCGCCGCCCCGATAATCATTGTCAAGGTATTCGATAGATTCATAGCTTTATCCTGTGCTGCGCCCGCCAAACTTTAACTGACCAATTCGAGCAGATGACCCATCCTGAGCTTTTTCGTGCTCAGGTAAAAAACGGCTTCCCCCGGCGGCTCGATGTCGAGCGGCACGCGCTCGACAACATTCAGTCCGCCCGCGGCAAGGGCGCGCAATTTCTCAGGGTTGTTCGTCACCGCGCGTACCTTCGACAGTCCAAGGTCCCGCAGGATTTCCACGCACTGATGGTACTCGCGCACGTCAACGGCCAGCCCCAGACGCTCGTTGGCTTCGATTGTGTCAGCGCCCTCTTCCTGTAACGAGTAGGCGCGAATCTTATTGATGATGCCGCTGCCGCGCCCTTCCTGTAGTTGATAAACAACAGCGCCCCGACCCTCCTGAGAAATCAGGTCGAGCGTGCGATGGAGTTGCGGGCCGCAATCGCATTTCGTCGAGCCGAAGATATCTCCCGTCATGCACTGCGAGTGGATACGGACGAGAGTGGGCGCTTCGGCGCGCATATCGCCCTGGTACAAGCAGACGAACTCTTCCGCGCTCGTCAGCGAGCGGTAACCGGCTAGACGAAACTCACCCCTTACGGTCGGCAGGCGCGTCTCCGCGACCTTAGACACAGACTGCTGCTCCCGTCGCTCGCTGGCGCG
>JANOGZ010000847.1:0-4358 GCA_031406255.1 Pyrinomonadaceae bacterium
GCCTACTCCTTCGCAAGTGTGGCTCTGTGCCGCCTCGCATCACGACTCCAAAGCCTTCATCGAACAGCAGCCGGAAGTGCCGACGACTGAACTGTTTGGTGATTTAGCTTATCCCACACCGGAGATCATCTCTCACTTGAAAGAACAGCACACGCGGCTGATTGCGCCGCAGAAAAAGCCGAAGGGCAAAGAACTCACCAACGACGAGAAGTATTACAATCGGCTGGTACGCTCCATCCGGCAACCGATTGAAAGTTTGTTCAATTGGATACAGGAGAAAACCCAGATTCAGAAAGCAAGCAAAGTACGTTCAACCGATGCCTTGCTCGTGCATTGCTGGGGCAAGTTAGCAGTGGCGTTCTTTCTGCTCGTTTTCAACTACTGATTCGCATAATGTTACGCAGAAGGTGGCAGTAGAGTTTTCGCACAGCCTGATGAGTTGTTAGACGGCGATGCGTGCGCTGGTCAGAGCAATCATCACAGTCCAGGATATTTACCCCAGAAGATGAGCAATAATGCCACCGTGTCATATACCCCATGAGCGATGATCGGCGCCCACAGATTACGCCCGCTCCATAAATACAATGCACCATATACCAGGCCAGCCGATATGTTAGCAACAACGCCTGAGATGCCCTGATACAAATGTGCGACACCAAACAGGACGCTCACAACTACCAAGCTCACCGCCCATGCCACGCTACTTCCACCCGCCAACTCCGCCACACGATTCATTAGGTAGCCGCGATTAACGAGTTCTTCCCCGAAGGCGGCCAGCGTCCACACTAGCACCAGAAACAAGGAGAGCAAGAAAACATTACCTTCGATGGACGCAAACTGGCTCAATTCTATGGACTTGCCTGTAAGCAGAACGATCAGCGGTTCTAACACATAGAGACTGAAAAACTGATACACAACCCCCACTGCGATACCAAGCAGTAACGTGTGTCTCCAACGCGCCGGGCGTTTCAAGCCAACGGCGCGCCACCCGATGCCGCGCAGCCACAGCGAAAGCCAGCCCAGAAGCAAAAGAAATGGTGTCCCACTTAATGGGATGAAGCCCGCAAGATAGGAAACCATGATAAGGAGGGCGATGATTAGCTCCGCAATGATGAGCAACTTATTATCGCGCAGGAAACTTTTGCTGCGAACGCGGAAGCGGTGGTATGCCGTTGTGTGATTTTGTTGATTCAAACGTATTCTCGAAGCATAAGTTGCAAGTACTCAAGCCAGGAAGACGCCTAACGCTGCCCCCCCCCATGAAAAAGGCTACTTCGCGTCACCCGCATGGTCAAGCTAATCTGGCCTCATATAATTCTCGACCCAATCTTCTGGCGACGAGTAAAAGGTAGTGTGCGGCCATTCCGGATCCCTTTCTCTTCTTCCTGCCCACGTCAGATGCACCGCAGCCAGAGGCAAAGGATTATCGGGCACGAAGAGCAGCACATCGTCACAATCATCTCTACGCCCCACTGAAATTGCTTGCCCCCCGTACAGCGGATGTTTGCTCCCGCGCGCTCTAATTCAGCCTCAAGGCCGGAAGGGGCTGGGTGCCACGGTTCAAGCCAATCGAGGTTTGTGAGATCGTTAAGATTCATAACAGAAGCTTTGGTAAGCGAAACCAATCTAACACCAGCCATCATCCGCCGGGAAGAATTTGCGCAGGCATCCAAGTCTTGCGGGGAGCCCAATCTGATAATTAGTGAATGTTTCTTGCAACAATCGTGCCGTCCGTCCGAGTCGTGCGGGGCGCATTAATCGACAACAGACGGGCGCCCATGGCTATGTGTGGCAACGCACAGACCGGCGCTCTTCCGAGTGGTATAACCACCTTGGCTGACCTTATTAATAAATTCCAATACATTGGATCGGGTGAGCAACCTCCTCTTTGCGCCGTCTGCTGTTTTCCGGAGACGACTAAAAAGCAGGCACCTTTGATGTCCGGGCTGACAGCACCCAATCCATTTAAACAGCAGCCTCTGGTATGGCTAATCGGCGTGCGGCGCTTACGGCACGACCGGACGGAAGCACAGTGGCCATGGTCCCGGATTGACGGTGTAGCCATGGACGGATTTCTCGAAACAGCTAAGAGCGGAGAATAAACTCATGAATCCTGATGCAGAGAGACAGCAAAAAACCCATGTGGTAGTCGATACGCCGAACGAACACCGGGAGGTTATCACCCAGCGGACTGAGACCATACCGGAGGAATCCGGCATTTCACCCGGGATGGTAGCGATAGTCGCGATCGTGGTGGTCGCGGTGATTGGCATCGCCGTCTATATGATCAGCAATAAGAACGAGGAGGAGGCCGCCAATAGAAATGCGAATCTAAGCGCTTCCACTCTGAACAGTAGCCAGCACCCCCCCCCGCCAACCACCGTCATTCAGCAACCGGCGGCCCAGCAGCAGCCGGCTCCGGTGATCATCCAGCAAGCCGCCCCGTCGCAAGCTACCGGGGACTCACAAGATGATGCGACCGCGCAGGACGCCGCTACAAAGAAATTGAGTGAATATCAGGGGATGGCTTTGGTTACGGTGACGATGAGCCGCGGGACAGCAACCTTGAGCGGAATGACCAGTTCAGAGGCGCTTAAGTCCAAGGCCGAGCAAATTGTGAGAGCCGTCCGAGGAGTCAGCGCGGTCGATAATCAGCTCGTCGTCTCCAGCTTATAGAAACTGGCGCGCGGCCGAAATCGAAGGGTGGTGTTTTTAACAGCCTACTTATCTCCGGATCGGATCTGTACTTCCCGGCATTTCGGCTGAACAAAGTGCAGCGAATACGACCCATTTGCGAATTTCCGGCCGGATAGGAGCAACACGCTAAGCGCGAGTAATCTTGTTGAGCACCCGCTCATGTAACGGTTACATAAGATCTGACATCTGCGAATAGCCAGTCAACACCATTCCGCTGCCTGCTTCCCTCACGCTCTCTCTGGCGGAGCACAAACCCAAGCAAGCCGAAGCGAGACTGAAAGCCGGCGCGAATTACCAAAATAACGATTTCCTTTTCGCCACCAGCGAAGGCGCGCCGCTTCGCGCAAGCAATCTCTTCCAGGTCATTTCAAGCCCATCCTGCTCCGCGCTAAACTTCCCTCTTCCATCCGGCTCTATGATCTGCGACATTCCTGCGCGACGCTCTTGCTGACCGCCGGCGAGAATCCGAAGGCAGTCTCTGAGCGGCTGGGGCACGCTTCCATCGTTCTCACGCTCGATACCTATGCGCATGTCCTGCCAACGATGCAAGAGGCCGCGACAGAGAAACTGGAGAGGCTGCTCTTCAGCAGATAGTACTGGACATGACGGTTAAAAACTTGCTTGCGTATACCCACACTACGTGTGAGATAGTGCGTTACACCTCAGAGTTGAAGCGGACAGTACAGTTATAATGTCTCGTTCAAAGATTCAACTCTACAGCGACCTTCATTCATCCTTATCATCTCGTTTTACGAGACTTGCCATGACTGTCAGCAACTCAGCCAGTTCGACCGGCTTAGCGATATGAGATTGGTAGCCGGCTCTCAGCGCCCGCATACGGTCTTCCGTTCTTGCGTACGCGGTCAAGGCGATAGCCGGTATCTTCCTTCCGCGTCTGGGAGGTAGTGCTCTTACTTTCCTGATTAACTCATAACCGTCCTCCCCCGGCATCCCGATGTCACTGATTAAAAGATCAGGACTTTGCTCTGAGATAACTTCGAGTGCCTCTTGGGCCGAGCCGGCGGTCACGACTTCCGCACCGCATTGGCCGATCCCAACCTTGAGTAACTCCCTCGTATCAGCCTCGTCGTCAACCACGAGCACTTTCAGTCCATCTAACCTTTCGGGACAGTCATATGTAGGGAGCGGATCTCTGGCCGCCGGGTGCAGGCGCCCAGCAAGATTATCCTTCTGATAAACTGGAACTATGGGGAGCTTCACTACGAAAGTCGTCCCCTGGCACTCGCCCGGACTGTCAGCTTCCACCGTGCCGCCATGCAGCTCTACTAAGTGGCGGACGATTGCCAACCCCAGACCGAGCCCGCCATGCTGGCGCGTCGTCTTCTGGTCAGCCTGCCGGAACCGTTCAAAGACGTGGGGCAGGAACTCCGGCTTGATGCCAATTCCCGTATCGCTGACCGCGATCTCGAGGTGCGAGTTGATGCGTTCAAGCCTGACCTGCACCTTTCCGCCTTTGGGGGTGAACTTGATGGCGTTGGAGAGCAAGTTCCAGACGACCTGTTGCAGACGCGCAGGATCGCCCGCGACAGATACAACGCCGGTGTCCATGACCTTCTGAATGCGTACATCTTTTGCTTCAGCCGCAGGACGCAGTGCCTCGATGGCCGGTTCGATAAAAGAACCAGGATCGACCTGCATAA
>JANOGZ010000934.1:0-1289 GCA_031406255.1 Pyrinomonadaceae bacterium
CTTCAGCCGTGTCGGCAGAGCGCAGCGATGGGCGTTCCGTCTCTTTCTCCAATGCGTCCGGCCGCGTCGGCGAGTCTTGCCTGACAGCTTCGACAAGTCTTTTGCTCACGAACAGACCGTTGATCATCAGTCCTGTTCCAACCATCAGAGGAATCACCCCGGCGACCCATAAGCGGCGGATGATCTCCACAGCATGCGGCGGGATCTGGCCGCTGAGGATCAGGCCCTCGGCGAAGACGTAGAGGAAGATCGCCACCCCGACGCCGACGCAGCTCGTGATGACGCCGGCCCTGATTTCATTGTAGCGCTTCACCTCCGGCGTAATGCCGCGCTGACGCTCGAGCTCTTGTTCCCGCCTTTTCCGCTCCCCTTCGGAAAGGAACATCTCGGCGACCCAGGTCTTGCTCCAATCGAATTTCTCTCCGGTCTCTTCGGTCTCGCGGGTCACGACCGCCTGCCGCACGGCATGCAGGTTCGTGCCGCACAGGTTACAGAATTTCAACTCTTCGTTTTGGTTAGCGCCACATTGAGGACAGAACATAGTGCACTCCTGTGATGCGTTTTCAGACGGATACGATGATTATATGCCTGATGTTCTAATTTTGGGATGCCGGGCTCACGGTCCATTAGCCCGCAGAGCGCGGAGGAGGGCGTGACAGGTATGTGCGGCGTGCCGAGATGATCTTCAAGAGCACCTACCTGGCCGCTTACTTTTACATTTTACGCTTCCTATCACGGCTAGCTCCGGACTAACGCTTCCCTGATATATCTGGCGGCGATCGCGTCCGCATCGAAGACTTCCGATTGCGCTTGATGCACCAGGCGCTGAAGATCCTCTCGTAAGTTTTCGATACGAGCGGCGCGCTCGTCGGGGATGTGCATAAACGTCTCGCCGAGATGATGGTAGATCGCGTGGCAAACACTCCACCACAGCAACTTTTCAAATTCCAGATCGGTATCATCCGCCGGCTTGCGAGCCCGACATGCTACTTTGCATAAGTCTTCGTACTCTGCTTGAGTCAGTTGTTTCATGTGATCTCCATTCATTAGGCTGAGGTTGGAAGCCGGTCCCTGTCGCGCCTATCGCCGGGGGGCCCGTACTCAACACGCCTGTGCTTCAACGATAAAGTGGCCGGTGGCGCTCGCCGAAGCGCCTCCCTTAACATCGAGACCTGCTGCACAAGATTGTTCTCCGCGACGAAAGCGGCAGGCCAGAGCCGCCGCGCCAGTTCTTCTTTCTCCAACACATGCCCGCTGTTCTCAACCGGCGTCAGGAGCGGCTCCGTTGG
>JANOGZ010000936.1:0-5643 GCA_031406255.1 Pyrinomonadaceae bacterium
CGCCGCGCATCGGCTTTCATGCGCCGATCGCGGGCGGGTTGCATCAGGCGCTCTTAAAATCGCAAAGGCTTGGTGGCGACACGGTGCAGATTTTCTCGCGCAATCCGCGCGGTTGGAGCGCGCGGCCGCTTGACGGGGAAGCGGTCGAACGTTTCCGTTCACTTCGCGAAGAGACGAAAATCTCGCCCGTCGTGATCCACTGTAATTATCTCGTCAATTTAGCCGCTGCCGATTTGGTGATCAGAGAAAAATCCGTCGCTTCGTTTCGCGAAGAGCTCGAGCGCGGGCTCACACTGGGGGCGGATTATCTGGTGGTTCATCCGGGCAGTTCGAGGGGGACCGGCGAAGCCGAAGGCATCCGCACCTGCGCGGAGAGTTTAAACGCGGCTTGCCGTGGACTCGACCTCACGTCGTTGCGAATTCTACTGGAGAATACCGCCGGACAGGGCGCTTGTATCGGTCATCGCTTCGAGCACCTGACGGAGATCATCGAGGCCTGTCCGGAACTGAATCTCGGCGTCTGTTTCGATACGGCGCATGCGTTTACCGCCGGCTATGATATTCGTATCGAAGACGGCCTGGCGGCCACACTCGAAGCACTCGAACGCGCCGTCGGGATGAGCAACGTGCGCGCCGTTCATTTTAATGATTCAAAGGCCGATTACAATTCGCGCGTTGACCGCCACTGGCATATCGGCCTCGGTCATATCGGCCGTGAGGCCCTCCGCCGGGTGGCGCGGCATCCGAAGCTCGCACATGCCGCCTTTCTGCTCGAAACGCCCCAGGACGCGCCCGGCGACGACGAGCGCAATCTCGAAACGCTGCGCTCTTTCATCGCGACAGAAGATCGCACACATGCTTCGCCGCAGGCTTGAGGTTTCATTTTCCTAAGACCGTTCGAGGAGAAATAGCGGCGGCTGCTTTTCGGGGCCGGCGGTTGATCGTCATACGCGCGGGACGCGGGTGTTGGCCGATGATGAGAATACTCCGAAAAATCATCAGAGGAGACGACAGGCGAATGGATAGCAAGCGAATTGAGCCTGCCACCGGTCAGGAATCGGTCTGGGATTATCCGCGCCCGCCGCGCGTGGAAGACTCGACCAGATATGTTCAGGTCATCTTCAATGGCGTGGTGATCGCCGACACGCGGCGCGCCCGGCGGGTACTGGAAACGAGCCATCCTCCCGTCTATTACATTCCTCCCGCTGATATCAGGACCGAATATTTGACGCGCACCTCGCGCGCGACCTTTTGCGAATGGAAGGGCGCCGCCCGCTACTACACGCTCACCGTCGGCGACAGACAAGCGCCCGACGCCGCCTGGTTTTATCCGGAACCGACGCACTACTTCGCTTCGATCAAAGACTATGTGGCTTTTTATCCGAGCCGAATGGAGGCGTGCTTTGTTGATGGCGAGCGGGTTCAGTCGCAGCCGGGCGATTTTTATGGCGGCTGGATTACGAGTGAGATCGTGGGGCCATTCAAGGGCGGGGCGGGCACGTGGGGATGGTAACTTCCTGCGGCGCCCGAAAACCCGGCCGATTTCGCAGCGGCGCGAATGCCGGTCACAGGAGCCGGGCCTGGTTTTAGAGAGCGTCGCGGCCGCGCAGTTGTTGTATAATCACGGCCACTAATCGCCGCTGCAACTTTTGGCGCTCGAAGGAGGAACGGACGATGAAAGCTCTGGCCATGT
Organism: Pyrinomonadaceae bacterium; assembly: GCA_031406255.1. Taxonomy (GTDB): domain Bacteria; phylum Acidobacteriota; class Blastocatellia; order Pyrinomonadales; family Pyrinomonadaceae; genus JANOGZ01. Next base: position 1,694 of record JANOGZ010000936.1, read on the forward strand.
TACCTCTGGTGATCTTACTGCCGTTCGTCAGCGCAGCACAGAACCCGGCGATTTCTCCGGACCCGCCCGATATCAAGATAGTCAAGTTTAGCTGGGCCAGGGAGCGCTTGAATTGGGATAGCGATCCCTTCCGCAACTCCGGCGAGAGTTACGAGGAGATGCGTGATCGAATGTACGATGAGAGGCTCCTTCAAAACGCACGAGACAAAAAAGATAAAATAGCTGCGGAGAGGATTCAGAGTGTGGCGCGGACGCGGCAGGAGATCGCCACCAACGCCCGCCAGCAGCAGACGCGTCCACCGCGCGACGGGTACAAATACAAAGTGGTGGTCGAGAATACCGGCGCCAGGACGATCAAGCTCATTGACTGGGATTACGTCTTCTCGGATCCGGAAACCAAAAGCGAGATCGCGCGGCATCAATTTACCAGCGAGGAAAAGATTCGGCCCGGTAAAAACAAAGAGCTGGACGTGCTGATCCTCTCCGCGCCGACGAAGACCGTCAGCGCCGCTGTGCTGCGCAGGAAGGAACAGTCGCCTTTTGATGAGCAGGTCATCCTCGTCCGCATCGAATACACGGACGGCTCGGTCTGGCAGCGACCCTAGACGACGCTCTGTGCGGCCCGATCAAAATCTTGTCGCCTGAAACGACCTGGCGGGCCTTTCGCCGCTCGCGCCGCACCCGGGCCGCCCGAACTTATTCGACAACAGAGCGCGGCCTACGCTAAGATGGCGCACGCTTCCGAAATGCTAGAGAGAGCGCTAATTTTATCGATGAGACGTTTTCACCAGCCTACTAGACTCTGCCTTACCGTGCCGCTCGGCGGCCGCGCCCGTTGATTTTGCCGGCGCGGTGGTTGACGCGGCGACCAGAAACTTTCACGCGAACAAAATATTTATGTGAGTCGGCCCCGGCGCGGACGCTCGGGCCGTGCGCTTCGGAAGCGACCGGTGCGGTGCCGGCGCGGCGCTGTTTCGGGTAGCAATATCAGAAGGGAAGGCGTTGACGACAATGGACGAAAAATATTTTCCGGAGAAGATCGAAGAGAAGTGGCAGAAATACTGGGAGGAAGCGGACGCGTTTGCGGCCGACACGGATGATGAGCGCCCGAAGTTTTATTGCCTCGAAATGCTGCCGTATCCTTCCGGGTTTTTGCACATGGGGCACGTGCGCAATTATTCGATCGGTGATGCGCTCGCCTGGTACAAGCGTCTGTGCGGCTTCAATGTGCTGCATCCGATCGGCTGGGACAGCTTCGGCCAGCCTGCCGAACAGGCGGCGATCAAACGCGGCATCCATCCGCGCGAGTGGACGGAAGATAACATCGCGTACATGCGCGGCCAGCTGAAGCGTCTCGGCGTCAGCTACGACTGGCGGCGCGAGATCGCGGCGCACCGTCCCGAATATTACAAGTGGGACCAGTGGTTCTTCCTGAAGATGCTCGAGCGCGGGCTGATCTACAAGCGGAAGTCTCCGGTCAACTGGTGCCCGAACGAGCAGACGGTTCTTTCCAACGAGCAATCATCGGGCGGCGTCTGCTGGCGCTGCGGCGCGGTCGTCGAAAAGAAGGACCTCGAGCAGTGGTTCATCCGCATTACCGAGTATGCCGAACAATTGCTGTCAGGGATGGAAGAGATCGAGGCGGGCTGGCCGGAGCGCGTGCTGACGATGCAACGCAACTGGATCGGCCGCAGCGTCGGGGCCTTCGTCGATTTCGCCGTGCAGCATCATGAGGCACGGGTGCGCGTCTTCACGACCCGCCTCGATACGATCTACGGCGCGACCGCGCTGGTGCTCGCCGTCGAACATCCGTTGCTGGCCACGCTGCTCGAAGGTTCGACGCTGAAAGCAGACGTGCAGAGCTTTGTCGAGCGCGTGCGCGCCGCGCGCGCGCGCCGGGCGGGCACGACGGCTCCGGAAGAGGAAGCGAAAGAAGGCGTCAATACCGGATTGACGGCCGTAAATCCGTTTAGCGGCGAGATCATCCCCGTCTGGACGGCCAACTACGTCCTGATGGATTACGGGGCCGGGGCGGTGATGTGTGTGCCCGCTCATGATGAGCGCGATTTCGAGTTCGCGCAGAAATACACGCTCCCCATCCGGCAGGTGATCGCGCCGATCACGCACGAGCATGAAGCGCGCAATTTCGCGTCGGCGCCGGGCACTGATCAGCCAATCGAGATGAAACATGCTTTTACAGATTACGGCATGCTCATCAACTCCGGTCAGTGGAGCGGGAAGTTGTCGGTCGCGGCGATCGAAGAGATGGCCGAGTTCGCCGCAAAAGAGGGTTTCGGCGGCGGCGCGGTGACCTATCGCCTGCGCGATTGGGGCATCTCGCGCCAGCGTTTCTGGGGCGCGCCCGTCCCCGTCATCTACTGCGACGAGTGCGGCGTCGTGCCGGTGCCGGAAAAGGATTTGCCGGTCGAACTGCCGGAGCGCGCGGAGTTCACGGGCACGGGCCAGTCGCCGCTGGCGGGTGTCGCCGAGTTTGTCAATACGACGTGCCCGAAGTGTGCGCGCCCGGCGCGGCGTGATACGGACACGATGGATACGTTTGTTGATTCGTCGTGGTACTTTTTCCGTTATTGCGATCCGCACAATGACAAGGCCCCCTTCGCTAAAGAGGCGGCCGGGTACTGGACGCCCGTCGATCAGTACATCGGCGGCATCGACCACGCCGTGATGCACCTGTTGTACACGCGTTTCTGGTCGAAGATGATGCGCGACCTCGGGCTCGTTTCGTTCGACGAGCCGGTGAAGAAGTTGATGACGCAGGGCATGGTCACCAATCTGGTCGAGGGCACGAATGAGTGGAAGCGAATGTCGAAGAGCCTCGGCAACGGCGTTGATCCGGATGAAATGATCAACGCGTACGGCGCGGATGCCGCGCGCCTGTTCGTCCTCTTCGCCGCTCCCGTCGAGAACGAGTTGCGGTGGTCCGAGACGGGGATCGAGGGGGCGGTGCGCTTTCTGCGGCGCGTCTACACGATGGTCTGGCGCTGGCGCGAGCCGCTGGTGCGTCGAAACGCGCTTCCAGGTGGATTAGCCGACGGTGAAGGCGACTCTTCAGAGGTGCGCGCGCTGCGGCGTAAAACCCACCAGACGATCGCGCGCATCACGGAAGATTTCGAGGGGCTGCACTTCAACACGAGCGTCGCGGCCCTGATGGAGCTCTCAAACGCGCTGGGCGATTTCAGCGTCGCGCCGGAGCGGGCCACGACTCCGGAGTTCGATGCCGTGCGCGAGGCGCTGGAAGCGCTCGTGCTGATGCTCGCGCCATTCGCGCCGCATATTGCCGAAGAGATGTGGGAAGGCCTCGGCCATCAGGACGGGCTGCTGCTCCGGCGCGCTCCGGCGGATGAAGCGGTCCGCTGGCCGCGGGCGGATGAAGAACTGGCGCGCCGGGAAGAACTGGAGATTCCCGTCCAGGTCAACGGTAAGCTGCGCGGGCGCATTCGCGCGACGCCGGAAACGCCGGAAGAGACGCTCCGCGCGGCCGCGCTGGCCGATGAAAAGGTGCGTGGCTGGGTCGACGGGCGCGAGATCGTTAAAGTGATCGTCGTCCCGCAGCGCCTCGTCAACATCGTCATCCGAGAAAGGGCCGGGTAAGCGGCCCTTTCCATGCGCATCGCGCCGGTGCGCGAAACTCGGCACGGCACGGATCGGCGAAAACCGGTCATCACGGCCGCGGCAACGCTTTGCGAGCGGGTGGGGCGCAAACGCATCTTCCGCGCCCCTGCTGTGGCGGCGAGCGCCGTCTGCCAATCTCGGACGTGGATAGCAAACGGCGCTCGTTGAGGTCGTCAATACACGAGCGAGGTCGCCAAAGCTCCATACTAGGACGGCACGCTTGGGGCTATTGAGAGCTGAGGATGATCTACTGTAAAGAGAGGAGCCCGATGCCTGTGCCGGCACTTGCATTGTCGCTGAAGAAGCATCAGAGTATG
>JANOGZ010001000.1:0-1148 GCA_031406255.1 Pyrinomonadaceae bacterium
GGTCGATGAACGCGCAGAGTGCATAAAAGGGCATGAGGGGATGACAGCTCGCTTCAGTGCCCCTTTGCTCACGTTTGATCTTGCGGCTGAAATCGAGCAACTAAACAGGGAAGAGCATTGGGTGAAGGACGGCACAGACTCTGGTGATGCATTCCGATTTCAGAATCGTTCTGTGAAACGAATCTATATTGCCCTGCTAATCCTTTTCTCCGTCGCTTCCGCCGCAGTAAGTTTTGGAACCATCACTCATGTAGCGGCGGCCTTCGTGCCTCAGAAAGCGAGAAACAAAACAGTTAGGAAGTCGCGCCCGCCAACAGCGTCGCCGACTTCGGCGATCAGTGGTGGTGTAAGGATCAAGGCAGTCTCAATTGAAGCTGTGGGGAAATCGTGGGGCGATGATTCTGAGGGTTCAAAACTGGAAGCCGGCGAAGGTGAAGATATTCTGGTTGTCCATCTGACATTCAAGTCGACACCGGCCCTGCGTGGCCAAAAAGAGATAACATTTTCCAACCCGGAGCTCTTGCTTGATGAAGGCCGGACCGGCCACACAAACCTTGCCGGCTTCAAGTTACTTCAGGATCTCAGGAATCAAATCGATCATGAGATGGATATCCCCTTTGTGGTTCCGGAAGGAGCTGAGCCGCTTGTTTTGACGCTCGGAGACGCGGCCCTGGATCTGTCAAGTCTGCCCGTGACCGAGCCTGCGGAGTTTGACCCGAGTTCATTGCCCCGGTTAGAAAGGGAGCGGCTGGAAGGAAATAAGCGTGATGAGGAATTTAGAAACAAAGTGCGGCAGCAAGAAGCAGACAGGAAACGATTTCAGGAAATGCATAAGCAGAGGAAGGAACTCGAAGACCCAATGTTTAAGCCCCTTCTGCTGCCGTCTATCGTAAACCCGGCGCTGCCGGACGCTTCGCCATCACCGACACCGTCGGCCAGCCCCTCACCCGCTTCATCGTAAGCCCACTTCTATTCGAAGAGCTGTGGTCCTACTTCTCGATTTTCTTGAGCAAACGCAGGGCGTGGTTGCGGGCGATGAGCAGGACGTGTTCGTCGGTGGAGAGATCTCGCAAGAGCGGGATCAATAGTTCAATATCAGGCAAGCCGCTGCGCTTGAGTGATGAAGCGGCTCAAACTTAATCACGCCA
>JANOGZ010001008.1:0-2563 GCA_031406255.1 Pyrinomonadaceae bacterium
ATCTCGGATACAGGCTGGTTTTAGCCATGATCGTCCGCCTTGATAAGTCTCTTTGCACTGCATATAGATAATGTTTTGATGGATGGAAGTAATCCTCTTATCCAGAGCACGCTGTTGAAATTCCACTCACTTACGCTTGGAGAGGTCGATGGCAAAGCAGACCATCTTATGTTGAGAGTCTTCCAACAAGGCAGCGCCGAAGAGCAATGTAATAGGAGTGCCATCTTTACGAATGAATTGCCTTTCAAATGGGGTGCAAGCCCCGAAGGTCCGCATCTCCTCGACCGCTTCTTTATCCAGATAGCTAAGTTCCGCACGGGTGATGGCATCCCACCGTATCTTGCCTGATATCAATTCGCTGCGCATGAAGCCTAACATCTGAAGAAAAGCGTCGTTGGCCTCGGTGACGGCGCCGCTCAGGTCCCAGAACATGATGCCGATCATGTTTGACTCCGACACGCGCCGGAAACGCGACTCGCTCTCCCGCAACGCCTCCTCCGTGCGCTTGCGCTCGGCGAGTTCCAGCTCCAGTTGTTGATTTGCTTTCGCCAGTTCGAGGGTGCGCTCTCTGACCCGTTGTTCCAGCTCGTCATTGGCTTCTTGCAGAGCATCCTCTACCCGCTTGAGCTCGGCCACGGACAAGCTTAAATCGTTGGCTCGTTGTTGAATCTGCTTACGCGTTTTGGCGTCCCCCGTAGCGTCCAGCAGCAGGACCCAGGTTCCCTGATCGGCTCGGAAAATATGGACGTCCGCAGAGAGACCTGAATCCGTCTCCACGTAGGGGAGGAAGAAGGGAGATTCCTCCAGGGGAAGCAGGCCCTCCAGAAAAAGAACCTGTTCTCCGATGGATACACCCTTTTGGAGGCCCGTCATCCCGTATGCCTCCAGCTCGCCACCCCAATCGGACAAGAGGTTATCATTCGCCACCAGCAAGTAAGCCGGAGAACGGTTGTCAAGCGTTAGCGCCAGCATAAAATCAAAAATCGGGGTTGGGAGATCGGACATCTAGGCCTCCACCATTTTCCGGGACAGGGTCAAAAAAGCTTCTTCCACAGCCGCGCCGGTTTTGGCACTTGCTTTGGTCACGCTCCAACCCTTTTGCGATAACGCTTCGACCTCGCGGTCGTCGAGTTCCCATTGCTCCACCAGGTCAGATTTGTTCGTAACGAGAATGAACGGAACGGGACCGACGATTTCCTGCACGCTCTTCTGAAGCGTCACAGCCGTATAGAGGGTGGAGCGGCGAGTCCCATCAGCCACTAGAATATAACCCGCTGCGCCCCGTAAATAAGACGCCTTGAGATTCTGCGCTTCGTCCGCTCCTTCAACATCCCATAACAGGAGATTCACTTCCTTGTCTCCGACGTTGACCAGTTTTTTATCGATCTTCACGCCCACGGTCGTATGGTACTTGTCGGAGTATATGCTCTGGACAAAACGACTCACCAGGCTCGTTTTGCCGACCGCGGAGGCCCCCAACATACATATTTTCTTCTGAATCATGGTTGAATTCCCTATGGAACATCAGTCAGCGTTACTCTAAAAGAGACACTGCGGTTAATTGCTCGATCCTCCTCCGTCAACTCTTCGCGCAGAATTTCCCTTGATCCGACACTGACCACAGCGAGGTTGGCCGGTGGGGTCCCTTTCGCGGTCAGAGCGGATGAGATTTTATCGGCACGCTCCTGACCGAGTTTACTGTTTCTCGCTTCCGTTCCGCTCCCGTCGGTGTGTCCGATGACTTCCAGGCGGACGCTCATTCTCGCGGACCGCGCCAGAGCATAAAGTTTTTCGATGTCCGCCACCAGTTGCGCCAGTCGCTCGTTCTGGCCGGGCACGAGTTGCGTGCTATCCAGCGCAAACCGGATCGACTGTTTTTCGATCCGTTCTTTGACCGACCGGATTTCCGTTTGATCCGTGTCTATGAGTTTGTCTTCCCTGAACCCGCTGAGGCCGGGGATGAAGCGCACCGCGCGACGGGTTTCCACGATCCACCGATGGGGCGCCGAGCCTTCGGCATAAAGAACGCCGTTATCCACTTTCAACGCCACCGTGGCGGGAGGTTCGAGTAGAGCTTTCGATCTTGCCAGCACAAATTCCGGAGTCAATGCCTGGTAGGGTTGCCAGCGGTTGACGACCCTCTCCGGATCAACCTTCGCTTCTCGCAACATCATCTGAGGATCAGCCGCCAGCGGGTCACGCAGCCCATCGATGAAATATTTTCCGCCACGCTTCTCGGCGCCGGTCAGGACGATTCCCGGCTCACTTTTCAATCTTTCCATGTAAGCTTCCCAGCGTCGCGCTTCGCGAAGAGAAAAAAAGGCCCAGAGGGAAAGCGCGGCAACGACGACGCCCGCGATGATCAGTACGGGAGCGAGCCGGCGTTTTTTGGGTTCCACCTGTTTCTGGGGGTCATACTGAAGTTGCAGACAGGCTTCAAGAAGGGGTCTGCACGCTTCGAAGGGAGCGGCGTCCCCCTCGAAATTTTTCAGATCCGTGCCGTGCTCAACGTGAATTGTTTCCAACGCGTCTTGAAAAACCGAACTTAATTCTTGCGGCGCGT
>JANOGZ010001023.1:0-1171 GCA_031406255.1 Pyrinomonadaceae bacterium
CGATGGGGAAACTGCGCAAGAGGGGTCTTGTGCGGTACGAGCGCAACCGACCGCTCGTGGTTGATGTCCCCGCACTCACAGCCTATTTGACAGATAGTTGAAAGAGTCAGACTGAATTAGTCGACATTACGAAAGTGAGGCGCTGCTATCAAGAGGGGCATGAACATCACCACCTTGCTTGCCGACCCAAAAGCGACTCTCCGCGCCGATGTGACGCGCGAGGATGAAGCGCGACGGGCAATTGATCAGACGATCGAACGATTCGGGGCGCTTGATGTACTGGTGAACGCCGCCGGAGGTCTCTCCGGCGGGACGATTGAAACGACATCGCTGGAAGCGTGGGATGCGATGCTGAATGTCAACTTGCGCGCGGTCTTTCTCCTGATGCAACGAGCGGTTCCGCATCTTGAGGCGTGCCGGGGAAATATCGTCAATGTCTCGAGCGTCACCGGACTGCGCGCTTTTCCCGGCGTGCTCGCCTACTGCGTATCCAAGGCGGGCCTCGACCAGCTCACGCGCTGCGCGGCGCTCGAACTTGCTGGAAAAGGTATCAGAGTCAATGCCGTTAATCCGGGCGTCGTCCGAACGGAAATTCACCGGCGTGGCGGCATGAACGATCAGGATTACAATGCCTTTCTCGACCGCTCGCAGCAGACGCATCCGTTGGGTCGAGTCGGCGAAGCGCGTGAAATCGCCGAGTTGATTTTGTACCTCGCCTCAGAGCGCGCCGCGTGGATTACAGGCGCGACCTATTCGATCGATGGAGGGCGCGCGCAAACCTGCGCGCGTTGACTCGGCACTCCGCCGCGAGAGAGAGATTCCTCCGCCAACCCGGTCAGGACAAAGACGCACGGGTATACGATACGGTGATGGGCCTTCCCTTATCGTATACACGGGCCGGCTCAGTCGCGGCAAGAAGCCTTTTCTTGTCAAAGGCTGAGCCTGAAACGATGGGTGGCACGATGATTGTATTGAGAACCCCGGCGAAAGCCATCATACCGATAATTCAGTATCGCAGCAGAATAGCTTTAAAAGGTCTTACGGGGGGGCAGTTGAAGATGATCAAAAGAACAGGTGATAAATTCGCGTTTGTCCGCAAGCGCATGGCAATTCTCTTTTCGCTATGCCTCCTGGCCCTTCTCACGGTCTCGAACGCTCACGCGCAGAGTCG
>JANOGZ010001111.1:0-1246 GCA_031406255.1 Pyrinomonadaceae bacterium
TCGCGCCGACGTAGAGCACCGGATTGCCCACGCCCGTCGCCCGCCCGAAAAAAATTTGATCCTTGCGGACGAGTCCCAGCGCGAAAGCGTTGACGAGCGGATTCAAAGCGTAAGCATCATCAAATGCGACCTCGCCGCCGACCGTGGCGACACCAAAACAGTTGTGTGTGATTATTCCGCCGCTTGTAACGAAGTTGTGCGTGCCCTCTACTTCTAAGTCGTAGACCGCGACAGGTTCTGTTACCTCCTGAATATCAGTTACGGCCAGTGAAGCATAGCCACTGTGTTGTTTGTGCCGCGGGAAGCTGTGTTGCGTGCCGTTATAATGATCCATCTCGCAACTTACCCTCTCGTTGATAGCCGAAGAGAAGTAAGATTTGATTCGCTGAATGCTTTTGTAATCCCGCACTTCAAGGAAATACGCTGGACGGCAAGTGTGATTGCGCCCGATAATGACGCTTTCGCGCTCAGGCTTGAAATAGACTGACGGAATGATCTCCATCGCTTGAAACTGTAAGAGCACCTGCTCGAACAATCGACGACTCACAGTCGCCCATGTGACGCGTACCCTACTGCCCTTCTCTGGTGGATAAAAGATCACGCTGCCATCGCCACGCAATAATCCTTTCAGTGCCTCTTCAACGAGTGCTGGGTGTTGGCTTTCGAGAAGGGCCGGAATCGCTTTCTCGTAAGCATTTGAACCTACTCCTAGCACTTCGCGGAATAGCACTCCGAGAAACCAGGATGAGAGCCATATTGACTGTGTGTTTTCATTTTTGCGCGTCGAGTATCGTATGCCGTAGCGATCTAGGATGCGTGATAGATCATCCACATACTCAGCATCATGCTCATTGCGCCCAAAGACCCAGATGATCTTATATGTCGTACCGTTATTTGAGGTGCAACCCTCAGCCAAGTAATAACCCAGGAGACGAGCGAAATCGCTGTCGATGTCAATGATGGCAGGCACATAATTGGCCTTGCCGCTGCGAAGCATTAAGTGTGCACGACGCCGCTCGAGGGCGAATCGCTTTTCAAGCGCGAGATACACTGGCAACGGGTAGTGATTATCTTCGCGGTATTTATGACGTGCTGACACACTTGCGACCAGCGCCCGCATTTCTACTTTCACCGCGGATGCAAGTTGACCAGTTTTCTCAATATGTTCCGGTGTTGATTCTGTTCCTCGTCGCGGCCGGGTTTGCGTTCGGGATGATATTGTTGTCCGTGGTTGTCGGGAATGTGG
>JANOGZ010001116.1:0-1907 GCA_031406255.1 Pyrinomonadaceae bacterium
TAACCCGCCCGCGCGAGCAGCATTCAATCTACACCGCAAGGAGAGATGATGTAAGGAATGCTATCGCGGGGTCGGGTTGAAAGAGTTGTTGGGCGCGGCTTGCGATTAAGCTTAAAACCAAGCCTAGATACTTGTTTCACAACTCTACTGAGTAGTCTCAGCCAGATTTGACTTGTACTTAGTGTTTGTCTTCCGGTCGGTCATCTCAACGTAAATCCAGCTCGGCGGGACGGCATCTCTTTCCACCGCGAACCATATTTGGCCGAGGTCATTGTGACTTCCGAGAGCGCAAAATCCGTTGAGCCGCTTTCCTCTCTCCTCATAAAGATCAACCCAAGTGCGCGCGGCTTTCGTGTTTTTCCCGCAGGGCGGCAACTCAGGCGCGGCGGCGAAAAGCTCGTTCGGATAATCCTCCCGGTTGTCAACCGCGTACTTGTATCGCGTCCACTGCTTGCCGTTGGCCTCAAAAAACTCTGGCCCCATAAACACGAGCACGGGATTCGGCACGTGGAGCGCCGCAGTTGAACCGCTGTTCGTTGCAAGCGCCATCAAGACGAGACTGGTCAAAATCACTGTGCCCTTTTTCCTGATACTTAACCTCATCGTTGTTTCCTTTCTTCGAAGAATAAAGAAGAGGTGGTTCAGTTTCTTATACCAGCAATGGGTGAAGTTAACTTTTCTCGTTCTTAAGCAAACTCAGGATTGAGCGCCCGACGCCCTGAATTGAGCCGCCGCCCGCGAATGGCATTCAAGATTATCGCAGCGAAGGAGCATGGGGTTCACGCTATCGTGCGCATCCCGAGAATATCTTGCCAGGCCGCGGACACTTGCCGGCCCGCTCTCAGTTCTTATTGCAGCACGACCGAGGAAGTGGGGGCTCCGTCCTTCTTGTTGCCGTAGATTACGTTATTTTTGAACGAGATGATAGCTCCCCCAGCCGCAGCTAAACCCGTGCCGTTATAAACCACAGTAACACCAGATATGCCCACCTGACTCTCACCAGACCCAACGTTAATCCCGGCGCCTTCGTTATTTCTGATAGTCGTGCTCTTTACGAACACTTGCGCGGCACTGGTGGTTTCGACATTGATGCCATGTGTCTTAAAGCCGTCTATTACGGTGTCTTCGATGAAGACTTTCTTAGCAGCAAGTATTCTAATCCCGTGTGTACCAGTAGCTGCCCCATTTATTGACAGTCCACGGATACGCACGACCGCGTCTGCCGGGTCGGTGATGTTTATAATGATCCCAGTGGTGCCGGATGCGAGGATGGAGGCCATCGTCCCGGTGCCGTCGATGGTGATCGATTTGGTGATCGTCACACTGCCGAAGCCGCCCGGGTCGAGGACGCTAATTTCGCCGCCCCTGGCCGTCTTCGAGATGGCTCCGGCGAAAGTCTTGCACGGCGCTGTACGGCTGCACGGGTTGACGTCGTCGCCGACGCCCGACACCCACGTGCGTGTTGCCTGTGCCTGAGCCAGCGAGGTAACCGCTAAGGTGATAGCAACAAAGAGCGAAGCGCGCAAAGCTGACTGAAAGTTATTCATCATGATCTCCTCGAAGTTTGGGACCGTGTATTTAGGACGGATCATCCGGCGATGCACTCAACTATGGATACTAAACAAAATCTGCGATTTAGAGTATGACCGGCTTATTTAGAAATGCGTAGGTCTGTAGTAAACGACCGCCAGATAAATCAGGCGGCTTTCGCCCGGTCGCCACCTTGAAGGGTTTTGACGGACGTTGGGCGTTGGTTTACCGCAACGCATCCGTGCTCAACGTATCGAGCGCGGATATTGAAAGCAGCATTCCAATCTGCATTTTGCGAGTAGCCACACGACACACACTTAAAATCGCTTTGACTCTTGCGGTTTGCTTTGTCGCAATGCCCGCAACGGCTACAAGTG
>JANOGZ010001138.1:0-2255 GCA_031406255.1 Pyrinomonadaceae bacterium
CCCGGCTCTTCCAGCGCAGACCCGGTAGAGAGTTCTCCGAACCGCAGCAACAGGCCTTCCAGGATCAGGTCGGCGATGTGGGCGGTCTTCTCTTTGAGTTCCTCGCGCTCGCCGAGCTCACGTGTGCTCAGGCTGTAGGGCAGTAGAGAATTTGTTGCCAGAAGTAGCGTCTGCGCCGTGGTGAGGGCATCGGCGAAACCGAATATTTGCGCGCGCCGGCCCTCTTCCAAAACTTCGGCGAAGATGCGCGCTTCCTCTTCAAAATAGCGCTCGCGGCGAGCCAGCAGACTCGGCCGCAGCACCGCCAGGAGGTCGTTCAGGCTTTGCGAATAGTGCTGCACGCTATCGAAGCGGAATAAAACTCGCGTGATCAGCATCAGGCGCAGGCGAATCCCGACGGTCGCATCAGAGCGCGCAATCGCCCACAGGCGTTCTTTCAAGCGGTCGATGATCCGGTCAATATGGGAGAGCACGAGCTCCTCTTTGCTGCTGAAGTGAAGATAGATCGTCCCCTTACCGATGCCGACCTCCTGCGCCAGGTCGTCCATCGTCATCTTCTTGTACCCGTAACGCGCCAGCAGGTGGTCGGCCGCGTCCAAAATCTCGCTGCGGACATCCTCGCTCGTGGTAATGCTTCCCATGTCGTCACCTTCGACCGCTGACCGGATTCTTCTTTTAGTCATACCTAATTACGATTGCGCCCTTCATAGGTTCCAAAAGTTTTCCCGGGGAAAGAGCAGGAAGCGGATAGCAGCGTCCCGTTTAGCGGGAAATGCGGTGTACAGCGCCACATCTTTACTGGCGGGCGGCTGAGAAATATGTGTCCGGTGTCGCGCTGAGGCCCTCGGACCGATGCCTCTTACCTTTCGGGTTTTCGGTTCGCTGCGCGCCCGCTCGAATAAAGTAGCAGGATGACCAGCACGCCCACCGCGGCCAGCAGGTCAGCGAGGATGACAAGCATCGTACTCTGCGGCCCTCTCGACTCAAAAAGCTGCCCGATCAGCAACGGTAGAGACATGCCGCCACCACTCGCCCCGGCGAAAAACAGGCCGGTAATTCGACCGGTGATCACTATTCGGCGCTTGGCCAGAGCGAGCGTCGTGGGAAAAACCGAAGCCATTGAAAGACCCATCCCGAGCGTACCGGCCCAGAGTGCGGTTAACGAATGGGACCACCATAGAACGACGCTCAGGCTGACGATGCCGCCGACCAGATCGCCGAACAGGATCGTGCGCGGCCTGAAACGCATCGCCAGCGGGATCGCCAGTAAGCGGCCGAGCGTCAGCGCCCCCCAGAAGGCTGACGTGAGATATGAGGCCCACCGTTCGTCGCCCAACTTCATCGCCACGGCGTAGGTGAAGACCCAGCCGCTGAAGCTGACCTCGGCTCCGACATAGATGAGGAAAAACAGAGCGATCAGCGCGACCAGCAGATAATCAACTTTTACTGATTGATTATCCTTCGAACCTGCCCAAACTCGACGACGTGGCAGGCATAGCATCCAGACGCCCACCGGCAGAATCATCCCGGCCAATATCCAGTAGGCCCGTGTAATATCCCCGCTCGCCGAGATCGCCCGCTCGATAATCACGGGTGACAGAAGCGCGCCGACGCCAAAGAAGAAATGCAGGCTGTTCATGAAGGGCCCGACCCGCTCCCCGTGCGTCCACACCAGCAGCGTGTTGCCGCCCACGTCCAGCACGCCTTCGGTGATGCCCAGCAGCAGCAGGACGACGACCAGCAGCCATAGCAGCGACATCACGGGTGCCAGCGCCATCAGCAACGCCATCGAGAAGAGGACGGCAGCCATCACCGGATGGCCCGACACGCGGTCGAATAATCGCCCTCCCTGAAAAGCACCGATCAGGTATCCGAGCGAGCGCGCCGTGAAAAGGAAGCTGATCCCGCTCAGGCGCGTCCCCGTATGGTCGGCCAATCCGGGAAGCGTCGGCCCGAGCGAGGCAGAGACCAGTCCGAGGGCGATGAAGGCGGCGAAATAAGCGACCGTCCGTGAGAGTTTTCCCCCTTCTCCCGATGGCGCGAGATTTTCTGTAAGGGTGGCGGCGGATGAACTCATGTGCGTTCTTCTCAGGCTGAATGGCTCACCTTTCCTGACCGGGCGAAACTATAGCGACATCGATGTTTTGTTACGATCGAAAAGGCGGCGGCTTCTTGCTGGCCTGCCAGGAGAGGCCGCCGACATGAGGCTTAAAGAGAAACTCTCGCGGGCTTGGAGTTGTAAGCTCTTATTCGCG
>JANOGZ010001188.1:0-9486 GCA_031406255.1 Pyrinomonadaceae bacterium
CCTTCCGCCCGCGCTCCTCCCCACGCTTTTAATCCTTTTCGACACTCTTGTGTGTACGTCAAAGTTGCTCTTCGGCCGGCCATCGACCTGGTATTTTCGTATCATCCGCGTGGCTGTACTGCCACGCTCGGCCGCTACGAAGTTTCATGGGTTATCAATGCGCTTTCTTCGGAGCGCGGAAGAAAACACTCAACAGGTGGAAGATTAACTGTGATAGCGGTGAAGTGTAGCAGAATGCGTGTTGAAAGGCGACGCTCGATGCTGGCGTGGAACACGAAAGGCCAGAGAAGGTTGGCGCCAAACGCACTAAAGGTGGAGTGGTTCTAGCGCGGGAAAAATTTCAGGGCGTCAGAATGAAGAAGGACATCACGGAAAAACAGCGGATCGACAGCTGCTCGCCGTGATGAGCCTATTTCGCGGGAAACTGAACCTAGTCGTCGCCGGAGGCATGCTCGGTGGTTACATATGGTGTGTCACCGACGCGCCGGCGGGGTATCGGATCGGTGGCGCGCCGCCGCAGCTGTGTGGTTTGCTCGCGCCGGTCAATCGCGCCGGGAGGCAACCCTCGTCCATGTACCGCTTCGGTCAGGATGCGCGTGATTTCTTGTGAGAGCGTGCGGTGCTCGGCTGCCGCGCGCCGCCGCAACGACTCCTTCAGTTCATTTGGCACGTATGCGCCAATAAAAACCCCTTTCCGATTTGCCATTCTCTTTGCACCTCTCTTTTATGCCACTGATGGGGTACGGCTCGTTGGAGCGAAGGCTCACGCACGCGCCGTCTGAGCTTAAATTAAAAACGCCATGCAACTTAAGAGCAGGTCTGTAAGCCGAATTCTGTACTCTGCTTTACTGCGCCCCGCGAGGGGCCACAAAGCAGAGCGGCGATCATTCATCTAGCCCATTTGTTACCAAATGGGTCAAGCGACCTACCCGGAGGTCGTAGCGCGCTGCGGGCCGTGTTAAAAACACTGGCTCGCAAGCTGCTTCGGGCGGGCAGCCCTTTCTGACGCCTCCCTATTTGGTCTTGCACTGCGAGGAGTTTACCTGGCCGCACGTGTTACCACATGCGCCGGTGCGCTCTTACATTAAGCCCCGCGAGGGGCCGCACCGTTTCACCCATCACCCGGCGAGCGGCACACATCGTGCGTCGCGCCGACGGGCTGGTCTATTCTCTGTTGCACTTGTCGTCATCCGATCAACACCGGCCGTTTGTAATACGGCCGTCTTTTTGACCGAACGCCCCGCCGTTAGCGGGCTCGCTGCCCTGTAGTGTTCGGACTTTCCTCTCCCCCGCCACAGTGTGGCGAGGCAGCGACCGCCCGACCTGCTCTCTTGCATGGCGGGTGAAGTATAGCAAATCACCGTTGAACACGTACAGTAAGAATCTCTCGGCATTAAACTTACTGTGATTATTGGTGGTGTTTAACCAAAATATTTGAAGCCGACGCGCAGTCCGTTGAGCGC
Source organism: Pyrinomonadaceae bacterium (assembly GCA_031406255.1). Classification (GTDB taxonomy): domain Bacteria; phylum Acidobacteriota; class Blastocatellia; order Pyrinomonadales; family Pyrinomonadaceae; genus JANOGZ01. The sequence continues at coordinate 1,464 of JANOGZ010001188.1, forward strand.
CGCGGCGGGAAGAGTGGAAATCAGCACCCATGTCATCAAGCCGTGCGACAGCGCCAGTGCGAAAAGATTCGGCGCTCTCTGGTACACGCTCGCCCAGACCATTCCGCCCGCGAAGGTGGCGAGCGTGAGCCACGGATTTGGAAGGTGTAAGGCGGCGAATAAACCGCCAACCACGAGCGTGCTCCACACGCCGCGCCCCCAGATCAGCTGTGCGCGGCGGTTGATGAATGCCTGTAGCACATACTGCTGCAGAAAGCCCCAGGCGACGCCCGCGCTCACCATCCACCAGAATGGGCGCCCGGCTGACGAATTGCGCGCCAGGTTAAAATTTACAGTACCGCTCAACCACCATCCCGCGCCGATACACACTACTGTGGCGACCAGCATCGGAAGCGCCAGTAAGCGCGCGGCCTTTAGAAAATTATCGACACGCAGGCCGAGTTCACGCGCTGTTTCATGCCGCGCGCGATGCGACAAGAAGACGAACAGCAGGGCAAGGCTGACCGGAACGGCAGCGATCCACTTACTGCCTCCGGCGAGAGAGAAAACCGACCACTCCGCAATCAAAGCGGATGAAGCGATCGAGATGATCTCCCACGCCGCCAGCATGCGCATCTGCAGGTGGCCGCTCAGGCGTGCCTCCTCGCCGTGCTCCAGGCTGCTCACTGGCTCGCGACTCCTTTTGGCGTGGGGATCTCAGGCGCGGCTCCGCCAGCCGAGGCGGAACGCGAAGCGCGGCTTTCAACGCGGAAAGGCATCGGCCGTCCGATGAGTTGGAGCGTGCGGCGCAGACCGCCGCTGCTCGCGTGCACGGCATAGACGCGCGCTTCGTGCTCTCCATCCGGAAGCGGCGGGGTATCGAAACTGAAGCCATGCCGTTCATCCATCGCGCGGCCGGCGGCGAGGACATCGGCGCGCGCGAGGTCGGCCGTCCGGCTCGCCGCAAAGCGACCATCTACGTATAGTTGCACTTCGATGTGCGCCGCGTGATCGGCCTCATTAAGGGCCCACCCCGAGACGCGCGTGGCGTCGGCCACATCAACCCAGCCGCGAAAGTACGGATTGAACGCCAGGTAATGAAATCCGACGGCAAGGGCGGCGACGAAGAGGGCCTCAAGGATGGATTTTGCGATCAGCAGATGGGTGAGGCGCGTCTGCATCTCAGACGCAGAAACGCGCAGACGCTGGGGAGCTTTAAGCCCTGCGCTGGCGTCTGCGCGTCCCGTTACCGCTGCTACGGCGTCGCTCATTGAGCCTGATAGCTGTTGCCGTTGGTATCCTGATAAGTGAGCGAATGACGCGACTGGAGCGTCGTCTCGGCGGCCAGATTAGGTCGTAGGCGGACGTTGATACGCAGCACGATCGTATCACCCGGCGCAAGCTCTGCCACTCGCCAGACGAAGCGCTGCGCGCCTCCCGGCGCATCCTGCGGATTCAGCGAAGGATCGGAGTTGACGAACTCCAGCGCCGCCGGCAACTGCTCGCTCACGATCAGATTCTTCGCCAGTCCACCGCCCTCATTAGCGAGCACCAGACGATAAAAGAATGTATCGCCGGGCCGCACCTCATCCGTCGGCTGCTCGGTACGCAAACGCACGCGCGGCGCCGCAACCGTCAGGACCGTGCTGGCTTCACTGGCGACACGATTCTGGGTGACGGAGCGCGTCACGAGATTGTACGCGTATTGCTGCCGGTCAGGCGTCGAGCGCGGAATATCGACGCGCAGCAACAGCGGATACTGCCCGCCGCGCGGATCGAGCTGTGTGGTCTGCGCCACGCTCGACTCGCTCTCTTGATGAAGCCCGTCACCATTTGTGTCGGCATAGATGGTCGCCGACGGCGCCCCCGGCGCGATGATGCGCAGCTCATAGCTTTCGGCATAGTTGCCGGGATTGCGTACGACAAACGGTACAAAGATCGTATCGCCCGGCGTCGCCGTGAGGCCGGTCGAAACAGCATCGATGCGCGCGCGCGTGACACGGCCGACATTAATGCTCGGCCCATCGAAGTTAGAGGGTACGGGAAGGCTTCCTGTGCGCAGCGTGCCGCGCCCGAGCACCCTCGAGGCGGCCAGCGCATCGGGGACAGCGCGGAGCGTGACCGAGATGTTGCGCCCGTTGCGCGCTTCCAATTCGCCGAGGCTCCATATCGCCGTGCGCGAAGCGCGATCGTAGACGAGCGGGCTCGGATTGGCGCTTACCAATTCGAAATCCGGATTGAAGACGAAATCGGCACGCGCGGTCCGCGCCGCGGCGCTTCCCTGATTGCGGATCGAGATCGTCTGCGTAAATGTTTCGCCGGGCATCACCGAATCCTGTGAGACGCCGGAGACGGCGGCGAGCGCGGCGGCGACGACCGTAATGGCGGCATCCGTGACGCGTATCACCTGATAATCGGCCTGCGATGCCGCGCTGACGATGAAACGGCTCTGCTGACCGTCGGGCGCTGTCTCAGGAATACGCAGGTTGAGCACTACATCGAGGCTGGCGCCGCGCGCCAACTGCGGCGTGATGAGAATCGGCAGATTGTTCTCCGAACCGCTCTGCGCGAGAGAAAACGACGGCTGATACTCGGCCGGCAAATCGGTCTCCAGCCGGAACTGGTCTTCCTTATTACCGGCGTTCGTCACCACGAGCGGCACCTGCACGGGCTGTCCGGGCGATGCGACCAGCGACGGATTCCTGAGCGCCAATTGAAGATTCGGCACCTGCTTGACGGTAAAGCTCAAACCGCCCGTGGTTTCCGCCTGTGAAGGCGGCGTTGTCGTCGTAGTGACGGGAGACGGTGTCGACATAGTGAGCGCCGGATCGCTCGACGTTACGACCGGCCGCGTGGGCTGCGGAGTCGCCGTCATCGTGATCGGGGTGCGCGGCTGGGTGTTGGCCGCGACCTGTTCTCTCGGCTCATTACGGCGCGGAGTTGGCTGCCTCCTCGGCGGCGGCTTCGTCGTGGAAGTAGACGGTCTGATATCGATCGTGGGTGGCTGCGGCGAGGGGGTGGTCTTCGCCGGCTCGCGACGATTGCGCTCCCTTCCGCTCCGGCGCTCGCGAGGAGGTGTCGTCGTTTCGGTGCGGGCCACTTCCCGCGGCGGCGTTCGCGTCACTTCCGGCAGCCTGGGTTTGTCACTTCTGGCAACGAGAATGGGCGTCGGGCTGGCTGATGGCGTCGGCCGCGCGGGCGTCGGCGTCGGCCGCACTGGCGACGGTGTCACCATAGCGACGCTTGCGGGGGTCGCCGTGGGTCGCGCTTCCGGTGTCGGCGTGCTGGAAGGAGTCCGCGCGCTCTCCGCGGCGCGCTCCGCGTAATCGCGCCGCGCGGACTGCAATTCGCCCTCGTAAATATCGGCAAACGGCGTGTCCCTAATCGCGCGCAGACGCAGACCGATCTGTTCGGCTTCTCTCAACTGGCCGAGTTGCATATGCGCGCGGCCGAGCCATAACAGCGTCAGGTCCGTGATGATGCTGTTCGGGTAAGATTTGAGGAAGTCCTTGAGCACGCCCGCGGCCTGCTCGTAGCGCCCCTGGTTATAAAGGGTCTGCCCCCTGGTGAACATGTTCTGTTCGGCATCGCTCGGCACATCGTCTTGCGCCGCGCCCGTGAAGTGCGGCGGCGGCGCGGAAGGAGCGGCAACTGTCGTCGTGAAAGGGGCGAAGAGAAGCGCCGCCGCAAGCGCCACCGCGCCGATTTTGTTTCGCATCATCAAAGTAATAGTCCTCCGGCAGGAAGCGTACGAGTGTGTCTTAGTAATGTCTTAAATGTGGTATCGGTTGCTGAAGCCGCGCACGATCTCCCCCAAGAGGCATTTGCAAGCCGATGCGCGGATAATACAACCTCCCCCCGGTATGGAGCAAGATACGGAATGATCATACGGTCGTGTTTACTAGCGTCCGCGACCGACTTCGACACGATCCCCGGGCTGCAGACGCGGGTCGGGCACTTTGCCGCCTTCAATATCTTTTAAACTATACTCGGTCGTCACCAGGCGGCCATCCGGACCCTGCCGCGCGACTCTGACCTTGCCGTCGGCGGAGCGCGTCGCTCCACCGGACGCGAGTATCGCCTGTGTTAATGTCAACCCGGCATGAAAATCTTTTTGGCCGGGCGCGCTGACCTTTCCGCCGATATAGAAAAATTCGCGCGGGCGCAGCTGTACGCTAATGACGTCGCCCGGATGAACGAGCACATTCATCGCCGACGGATCCGCGAGATCAATGGTCGTGTTCTGGCCGGTCGCCCGCGCGATGACCGTGACGCGACCCGCTTCAGGCCGCGGTTGTGCTTCCGCGATCACGACATAGAGCGGCACCGCTTCACGCCGAAGAATTTTTGCGCCGGGATCACCCACCAACCCGCTGACGAGAACGGTGTGGCTCGCATACTCACGCACGCCGACCAACATCTGCGGCTTTTCGTAGACGGCACGGCGCTGTAGCTCGGCCGCGAGACGCGCGCCGATTTCATCCGTCGTCATCCCGGCGACCATCACCGGATCGCCGACCAGCGGATACTCGAGATATCCTCCGGGCATCACCGTGTAAAGAGTCGACTCGCGTGTCTCCGTTTGGTTGAGCAGTCGGATGTCCAGTATGTCTCCGCTACCGACGCGGTAGATGGCGGTCAGAGGCAGAGACGGTGGAGGAGCAGTTGTCGTCTTTATCGTCGCCCCCGCTGCGGCGGGAGCCGGTGTCGGCGTTGCCACGGCGACGGGAGTGACGGTCGGCGCAGCCGCAGTCGCGCTTGTTTTCGTAATAGTCTCGCTCTTCAGGGGCTGATTTTTAGCCGGTTGGGTTTTAGCCGGCTCTGTTTTTGGCGGCTCCGTTTTAGGCGGCTCTGTTTTAGCCGGCTCGTTTTTTGGCGGCTCACTTTTCACCGTCGCAACCGGCGGCGCCATCACCGGACTGGCGTTGACTTTGGAGGGCGCGTCACTCGTCACCGAACCGGCGCTGGTCTCGACAGCGGGCACCGCCGAAGCGGTTGAAGGCAGCGCCGTCTGAGTTTTTTCCGTCTCTGTCTTCTTCTCTTCCCCGCTTGTTTTCTGCAGCTCGCTCTTGGTCTCAACTTTCGGTTCTGTCTTGACCGCCTTTTTCTCGTCTTTCGGCTCTGTCTTGACCGCCGCCTTTTTCTCGTCGCTCTTCTTTACCTCAGGTCTCGCGACGACCGGGTCAGCATCCGCGTCATCGGCAGAAGGCCCGACGCGGACGTTCCCCGTCTGCGCGCGCGCGGCGAGCGGCGCGCAGAGAGCCAGTGCAATAGCAATGGCGGATAAAACTTTCTTCATGATGCACTCAACTTCCTTCCCTTGGAAACGATACGCGCCGCCGGGCATTGGCGCAAGACGCATCGTGTGTGACTTTATGAAATATTAGAACGGACAGCCGCGTGTATCCTGACGCCTGCCGCATGAACAGACGAGCGAGAGGCGCGATTACGATCGAACGTCAGCCGGGGAGTGCTCGATGAACGGGGGGAGAATCCGTAAATGAAACGGCGGCGCAGGAGATCATTCCGGCGATAAGTCGCGCGCGGCGAAGAACCGTCGCGATCGTCGTCCCGCAGGCGGCCGGGAAAATCGCCGACCACGGTTTCGCCGCTCGCCGGCGAGCCGTCGAGAGCCACCACCGGAGACTCTAAACGTTGATACTTAAAGCCTAAACCCAATTCCAAAGCCTCTCGCTGCCGTCTCACGACGTGCCGTGCATCGCCTCCGTCTAAGTTAAACGACGAAACCTGCTTTTTTCGCAGAGCCGCGAACCCCCAAATGTGTCAGCTCGTTTCGTTCGTACCGAGGCTCGAGAGATCAACTTCGCGCGCCAGTTTTCGGCCGCCCATTGCTTGCCCGCACTCTCGCATGTTCCGCTCGACCGGAAGGCTTGCGCAGAGAGCGGGCTTCACGCACGGCGATTTATCGAGAGCAGGAGCGCCATCATCATCAAGCAGGCTGAACTTATCCAGATATTTAAATAATACGTGTTAATACGGTCGAAGCCGCGCGTCAATTCTACCCTCTACCTTTTGGCGGTGGCAAGGTTTCCGGCGGAAACAGGTGCGGCCACTGCGCTCCGAGACGCTGCCGCACGAGTTCTTCAACATCATCGGCGGTTTCACATTCCAAACATTCCAGGGCGATCTCTCTCGCGCGCGCGGTCTCGATCCCGGCGAGCACACGCCGCACGCGCGGAATGGAAGAAGCGGCCATGCTCAAGTCCCGTGCCCCAAGGCCGATCAGCACCACAGCGTAGGCGGGCGTGGCGGCCATCTCGCCACACACGACGGCCGCGATTGTGGCCGCGCGCGCCGCGCTGAGCGTCCGCTCGATGCTCTCCAGCACGGCCGGATGCAGCGACCGAAACCAATCGGCGACGGCGTCGTTGCTGCGGTCTACCGCCAGCAGGTACTGCACCAGATCATTCGTGCCGAGGCTGAAGAAATCGACTTCGCGCGCGAGGCGGTCGGCGGTCAACACCGCCGAGGGGACTTCGATCATCGCCCCGATCTTCACCGGCCCGGCCGCGCGTTTCTCGCGGGTCAATTTCTCTCGCTCTTCGTCAATGATCCGGCGCGCGCGGCGGACGTCAGTTAAATCAGAAACCATCGGCAGCACCAGATTGAGATGTCCCTGCGCCGCGGCGCGAAGGATGGCCCGCGCCTGCGTCCGCAGCACATCCTCGCGCCGCAGGCAGAAACGGATGGCGCGCAGGCCGAGCGCCGGATTGCGCTCGCCATCTGATTGCACGGCGGCGCCCATCTTGTCGCCGCCAAAATCAAATATCCGCACCGTCGCACCGTGCGCGCCGGCCAGTTCAGCGATCTCCGTGTAGGCCGCGAACTGCTCATCCTCGGTCGGCATTTGCCCGCGCTGTGTAAAGAGAAACTCCGAGCGGTAGAGTCCGATACCACACGCGCCGGAGCGACGGACGGCTTCATATTCGGCCGGCAACTCGACGTTAGCCCGTAAGCACACTTCCTCGCCATCGAGGGTGCGTAAGGGCTCTCCCCGCGCGCTGTCGCCGGCGGCGCCGCTACGGCGCGCCAGAGAGATGCGCGCCTCGCCCTCCCGGTAGGCCTCGATCGTGCTTGCCGACGGATGCAGCACGACTTTGCCCTTTTGCGCATCGACAATGATCTCATCGCCCGTGCGCGCGTGGCGGTAGAGATCATGCAGGCCGACCACGGCCGGGATTCCCATGCCTCGCGCGATGATCGCTGTATGAGAAGTCCAGCCACCGGCGTCGGAGGCGATCGCACGGACGCGCGCGAAATCCAGTTCTGCCGCCGCCGAGGGCATCAGCTCTTCCGCCACGATCACCGCATCTTCGGTGAGACGCTGATTATCGGGTCGCTCTCCGCTGAGTGCGAAGAGAATACGGCGCGTCACGTCTTCGATATCGGAGCTGCGCTCGCGCAAGTAGTCATCCTTGATTTCCGTATATATTGCGAGCAGACGATCAGACACGACCTTCACGGCCCACTCGGCGTTGACATGCTCGCGGCGGATACATTCTTCGACTTCATCGAGCAGTTTCTGATCTTCGATCATCAGGAGGTGCGCATCGAAGATGTAAGCGTGTTCGGCGCCGAGCGCTCGCTCGGCGCGCTTCTTGATGGCCAGCAACTGCCGCCGCGAGAGACGCACGGCCGCGCGCATGCGCCGCGTTTCTCGTTCGATATCCGAGGCGACGAGGGTCGCGCGGTAAATGTGATGGTGGGCGCCGCTGTGCAGGCGCAGCACGCGGCCCGTCGCGAGTCCCTCAGAGACGGACACGCCGTGCCACCACACTTCCTTCATCGCCTGCTTGGTTCGCTTATTCACTCTTCCGGCTCCGTCTCTCCGAAACCATCGGCGATCAACTCACACACCGCATTGATCGCGTCCTCCTCATCCACGCCTTCGGCCGTCGCCCGGAGTTCGGTGCCGCGCGCCGCCGCCAACATCAGCACGCTGAGAATTGATTTCGCGTCGGCCGAGGCGCTGCGATCAGCGCGCTCCAAACGGACGGCGCTGTGATACGCGCTCGCCGCCCGC
>JANOGZ010001279.1:0-6767 GCA_031406255.1 Pyrinomonadaceae bacterium
CGGCGTCTGCCCTGCCTCTTCCAAAGCCTCAATCGCGCCGGGAGTCAAAAACACGCGGCCTAGAGGAAAGCGCACGCCGCTTTTCGTTATCGCTGTACTCATTTCTTTAACGTCCTTTCTGCGCTCTCCGCGCAATCATAGAAGATAGAAAGTTAATTGCTATATGACCACGAGCGTTGACAGCTTCGGGGTAGCGGGTAATAACGGCTTCAATCGCCGCCCAAAGGCCCGCGCTGCATTTTTCGCGGGTGAATTTGTGTCTGCGGAGGTACTGAGACGCGGATAAATGGGGAGAACAGAAGGAGTGGGTGAGAGATTTCTTAATTGACGATCGGACGAAAAGGCGAACGCATGTCCTATAGCGACCTCGCTTCTCGATGTGTAATCCTTTCAATGGGTGCTCGCGACGAGAGATTGTTCAGGATGTGGAAGGAGAAGAATTATGGGCTACACAAGTTAATTGGAAGACATTGAACGAAGGCGTGATGAGAATTTAAGAAACAGAAGGAAAAGTAAATCAAAGAGGATAAAAACAACGAAGCAATACCCTCGCATGGGTGCTGGCACTATTGGTCAGGGCGGCGTAACTGAAATTGAGCGTACATCGAAGGCTACCAAAGGACACCGATTGGACACTTTGGAAAGCGGTAAGGTATAATCCCGAACGTCAAAAACGCCTGTTTTTGGCCGGATTTCCTTCAAGGCGCATTGGTGTAGTCGGCTAACACGCCGCCCTCTCAAGGCGGAGACCACGGGTTCGAGTCCCGTATGCGCTACCAGTTTAAAAAGGTCCCTGTAATCCAGGGACCTTTTCGCGTCAAGGCTAAGTTTTGAAATTCTGCTTTCGCTGTCGGAGCGCGCTGTGCGAAGCGATCCGGGCGTGCTCCGCGTCGGTTAGCGGTCAGGCTTGAAACTTCAGGGGCCGCTCATAAGTACCTGCTCCGGCCCCTGAAGATCAAGGATGGGGGCGCGGTTACTGCTTCGGCCCGATGATCGCGCCGTCGCCGACCGGAACATAGCCGGTCGGCAGCGTGCGGGTCATGTTGTAGTGCGCCACGGCGGCGGCCGCCTGGGCGTTTACGCTAGCAACAGCAGCCTTGCTCTGGCTGTGCGGGACGACGACCGTGCAGGCCGCCGTGCTCGTATTGCCAGCCGCGTCAGTGGCGGTGATGATGATCAGATACACGCGCCCGTCAGAGTTTCCTTTGCGCTCTGAACGCAGAAGCAACGTGCCGGAGGCGATATCCTTGGCATCGGGCGAATGGTTGCCGTCGCCGGTATCTTCCTCGTCGTCTTCGTCACTGAAGACCTGAATATTAACGGGCGTCTTGCCGTCGTGGTCGTCAACCGCGGAAGCGTCGAACCCGTTATTCAGCAGGTCATGGTTAGGCGGCCAGAAGGCGCCCTCGCCGCAGTTGATGGTAATGACCGGCGGCACCACATCCCTGACGACCAGCGCCCCGACGCCGCTGGCAGCGTTGAAATTGCCGTCGCCAGCGTAGACGTAGCTGATAATGTAGGCCGGATTGACGACACGCAACTCTCCGGTCGCGAAGGTTGAAGAGAAGCTGCCGTCCTTCTGGATCGCTGCTGCCTGGGTCACGCCGTTGAGAGTGATCGACACGCTCCCTGTCGGAATGAGAGTCCCGGCGAAAGCCACCAGATTAATCTTGCCAGAAAGGATTGTTTCCGCCGTTCTGAAGATGATCGTCGGCGAGCTCAAGCCGCTGAGATTCGGCGTCGCCTTGTTCACCGTCAACGTGCCCGGCGCAAAGCTGATCTCGTAGTTGCCTGAGGTCAGTCCGCTCGCCGTGATCGGGTAGGTGCCCACGCCACTGAGAGGAGTGGCCGCCGTGGTGAAGCTCAGCACGCCTCCAAGAACCGTCGGACTTTGACCGAGCACAAAGCCGGAGAAGCTCGCCGTGAATGACGGGTTAACATCGCCATAGGTCTTCGACTTGCTATCTGCCGTTACCGACAGCGGAGCCTTATTGATCGTCAGCGTACCACCGACAAAGGCGATCTCATAGTTTAACGAGGTCAGCCCCTTAGGCGTCACCGCATACACACCGACATTACTGCTCTCGATAGCCTCTGTCGTAAAATCCAGTATGCCACCGAGAACGCTTTCGTTCTGGCCAAGCACGAAGCCCTTGTAGCTGGCCGTGAATGCGTTGGCTGCGCCGTAAAGTCTCGACCTGTTGTCTGCGGTCACTGTCAGCGGAGCCTTGTTGATCGTCAACGCGCCGTCCACATAAGTGATCTCATAGTTTAACGACGTCAGCCCACTCGCTGTGATCGGGTAGGCGCCGACATCGCTGGAGTCTGTGGCAGTGGCAAAGTTCAGCATCCCACCGAGGACGCCCTCGTTCTGACCGAGGACGAATCCCGTGTAGCTTACGGTAAATGCCGGATTGGCCGCGCCGTATAGTCTCGACTTGTCGCTCGCTCTGATCGTCAGCGGCGCCTTGTCAATGGTCAGCGTCCCGCCGACGTAGGCGATCTCGTAGTTCAACGACGTCAGACCGCTCGCAGTAATCGGGTGAGTGCCCGTATCGCTGCTTTCGTTGGCTGTCGTCGTCAAGCTCAGGTATCCGCCGAGGACGCCCTCGTTCTGACCGAGGACGAAGCCGGCGTAGCTCGCCGTGAAGGCCGGGTTGGCGCCACCATAGAGTCTCGACCTGTTATTTGCCGTGACCGTCAGCGGCGCTTTGTTAATGGTCAACGTCCCGCCGACGAAGTTAATCTCGTAGTTGCCCGAGGTCAAACCACCCGGCGAGACCACAAAGGCACCGACGTTGCTGCTTTCAGAGGCGTCCGTCAGGAAGCTCAAGAATCCGCCGAGGACGCCCTCGTTCTGACCGAGGACGAATCCCGTGTAGCTCGCCGTGAAGGGTGGGTTGGCCGCTCCGTAGGTCTTCGTCCTGTTGTTGGCGAGGACGGTTAACGGAGCCTTGTTGATCGTCAGTGTGCCGGCGACGAAGTTAATCTCGTAGTTCGACGACGTCAGACCGCTCGGCGTGATCGCGTAAGAGCCGGCGTTGCTGCCCTCACCAGCCTCTGTCGAGAAGCTCAAATAGCCGCCGAGCGCATCCGGGCCCTGATCAAGGACAAAGCCGGAGTAGCTCACCGTGAATGGCGGGTTCGCGCCACCATAGGTCTTCGACCTGTTATTTGCCGTGACCGTCAGCAGAGCCTTCAAAACATTTATTTTTGACTCCGTTGAAACGGGGTTGAAGTTGGTCGTGTCGGATGGCACATAACTCACCGACAGAGTTTGACCGGGGCCGGCATTCAAAGCCGTGCCCGCGCCGGGCGTGTAGGTAAAGCTCCCGGGCAGGTCCGCGCTTTTGAATAAGGCTCTCGCATTGAGTTGACCGCTGCCGAGACGCGTACCATAGACGATGTCGGCCGGATTGTCCCAACTGATGGTCGGCGTCGCCTTCGCTACAGTCAGCGTGTCGGTGACGCTTCCCTCAAACTCGGGATCATCAATCTCCGCCTTTACCAGATAGCTACCGGCATTGACCGGCGCCGTCGTTGAGGCATCGTAGGTGACGACCACCCGCAGGCCCGCCGGATTGGTCGTCGCCGTCACGACCCGCGGCGATCCATCGTAGGTCTGACTCAGGTTGTTGAGCATGACCGTCGCCTTCAGCTTGTTGACGACCTGCGGCAAGCCCGGCGAGATACTGACACTGTAATTCGTCACGTCTCCGTTCGGCTGGGTGACGCTGCCGCCGCTGTATTCCGCCGTGATGACGCGATTGCCTGCCGCCAAAGACGAAGTGGTAATCGAAGCGAGGCCGCCGGACAAGGCGACCGGTGAGCCGAGCGGGGCGCCGTCAACCTTGAACTGCACGTTGCCGGGCAGGGTGCTGCCATCCTCGGCGGTGACGGTCGCGGTGAAGGTGACAGCGTCGCGGACGTTTGAGGGATTGAGACTCGATGCTACGGTCGTTGTCGTCGAGACCGCCCTGATGACCGGATCGCCGCCGACATCCTTGAAGGCGAAGATGAAGGTATTGGGTATGCCCAGGGTCGGCCCACCGGCGACGTTGGCCTGACCGAACGAGTAGGTCTCCACCCCGACAACGGAGATCGCCGAGTTGGCGGCCGCTTCCGTCGGGGTCGCCCCGTAATAGATAACAAAGCGTCTTTTCGCGCCGGGGCTCAACCTTTCAAAGCGAAAGTCGAACAGAGCGCCGTGATCGCGCGGGCCATTGTCAACGAAATCCACATTCAGTTGACCGAAACTCGAAAAGCTGAACGGGTTGGCCGAGTTGAACCCGTTATTGTCGGTGCGGATCAGATTCTTCGCGTTGCCCCTGATGAGGGTCACGAACTCGCTGAAAGCGGTCGGCTCGATGTCCCAGTCCATCACGCGCCGATAGAGAGGGATAACATCTGCCCCGGAAATGTTTTCGATGGTGACGTCAACCTGGTAGAGGTTGGCGGTCGGGGAGGGGTGGTAGAAATGGGTCACGCGGAAGGTCGAGCCGACGCGCACGACTGAGGTCGCCTCGGTGCGCGCGGGGTTGACGGTGAAGCTCTCGACGGTCAGGTTAACGGCGCCGCGATCAATCGCGACGTTCGCGTATCCCGTCACACGGCTGATCTCATCGGCCGCGCCCCAGCCTTCGCACAAACAACCGGGGGCAGTGGATTCGGCATTGGTCGGTATATAGCGAAGACCGACGGCCGTGGTTCGTGTGCCGGAGGAGGGCGTTCCACCGGGGACGTTGAGGTGGCCTTCGCGGTTGATGCCCATCTGAATCGTGCCGTTTTGGATGATTGCCTGCGCGTAAGTTGGTAAGGTTCCCCAACTCGTCATGCATAGTAGTACCAGCGCTAGACCCGATAAGTGTCTAGTATATTTTTTCGTATTCACTATTCGAAGCATTTGGTTTTTCCTCGTGGGGAAAGCGCTCCTGCGAGCCGGGGCCTGAGCGCAAAAGTCCATGGAATCGAGACGGACGGCCACTCCTGTGGGGGAAGAGTAGCGTCTTCCGCCAGGCTTACTTGCCGCACATATTTCCGCGAAGTTCCCAGGAGACTTCGGACATATCTGAATTGGAATCACCTTTAATCATCATCTGGCCACGGACACCCTCATAGCTGCCAGTTCCTTCAGAGATCGATGATATCGATATCAGACTGTACGCTCTCGGATTCTCCGCGGGGATGAGCCTCACCCGGTCTGATGTGGTGATGGAATTTCCATCCCCGAAATCGAAGCGGTGCGAAGTCTGGGCCTCTTTTGACCCGTCCTCTGCGGCGGCGCCCGGTTCTTCGCTGGTGGTGCGCGTGACTGTCGCGGCGCGGGCTTCACCGTTGATGGTCAGGGTGGCTGAGCCGATGACGGCTCCGGATTCGTTTTTCGCTGTGTGACCAGTTCCACTGGCCTCGTTACAGCCAGAGTTTGCGCTGCTGCCGGCAGCGAAGATGGCGAGGCTGAGGAGGGCGATACAAAACATGCCAAGTAATGAACGACGCATTGGGTGGTGTCTCCTTATTTCATCTAGCTGCTGGCTAGGGATGGTCTTGGAAAATTCTACGTTTGAACGTAAGCAGGTTGATGCGGTGTAACTTCCGGGGTCTCCGGTCAGAGCGGCTGTCGAGAAACGGTCGCCTTTACGCGCACGACGGCACGGATGGTGCACAGATGTGTCACTATGGCGAGGGAGAGGCATTAGTGTTATTCCTTGAGAAGAGGTCCTGGATTTATCAGTGCTTAATGTGCGGCCTGTCGGGTTAGACCGCGTCACTTACTAAGGGTAGAGTTCATGACATTAAAGCGAGTCAGCTGGTGTGTCATGAGCTAAATATTGTGTTAATGCAATTAACCCGGATGGATCTCTCCGTATCCATCAGCAAACTGGCGTGCGCACGATCAAGTTTTCGGTATTACTCTTTTTGCAAGCCAGGTGAGAACTCTACGGATTTAAACTTCGGTCGGTGTATCGCCAGCCCTTCCTAAAGCCCCCTTCGAGCTTTAGTCTAACGGTCGACCTTTTATTGACCAGCGCCGACTTTGCTAGAGAAATTGGTGTTCTGTAAACCTAAGAGCTACTCCGCAGGCGCCGCTCAGCATCGGTTCGGCGCGCAGCACCACACCGTGGGTCGCCACGCGGGGCGCCGATACGTCGTCCGTCGCGGCAAAAGAGAGACGGATCGTGATAAAAAGTTTTGTGCCCTCTGCGATGCAGTGCGCCAGCCGCAGGTAGAGCCCGCCGGCGCTGAGATTATCGAGCACCGCGCTGAGCTCAAAAGACTCGCCCTGCGCATTCACGCCCTGCACGGTTGCCGGGAACGGCTCGCAGATGCGCGGCTTACCTCGGCGCTCGGATCCCTTCCGGATAGTAAATAAGTGATCGGCGGCAGGGGTGGTCTGCATATTTCCTCTCAATGCTGCTGCGCTAATTCTTTCGCCAGTTTCCTGGCGGCACTCGTACCGGATTTCCGTTGTCTGAACTGCGCGCTAAGCATAGAAGGTCTGAGGTGGGGTTCGCATCGGCGCATGCGCCCATTTTTGGAGGGCGGGATGAGCCTCTTTTGAGGAGGCTCGGATAGGCGCAACCGGCCATATGCAATAGCCTATTTGTGCCGGTTCGATGTAGATGGAAAGGACTTAAAGCTTATATCGCGAGCGGAGGTGAAGACGGCAGCCGCAGCGGCTGTTTTGACATATGCTTGGCAAAGCATCGCGTTAACCAACATTGCGACTGGTAAACGAAGCTGTACTCGACGTGAACTTAAGTTATGCC
>JANOGZ010001290.1:0-2006 GCA_031406255.1 Pyrinomonadaceae bacterium
CTTGCCGTTCTGATTCGCCACCACGATATAAGTCTGGTCGTGTGAAGGGACGGCGGAGTGTGCCTGCACGCCCACGTCCAGGCATCCGACGGGCGTGCGCGTCGCCGTCTCCATGAAGAGCACGTGGCCGGTGGCGACGAAAGAGACGATGGCGTGCGTGCGCGCGGCGTTGAAGAAGAACATGTGTGGGCGCCGCGGAGCGGTGCCGGTTTGGGCCACGCACAGGTCGCGGGCCGCGCCGCCGAAGTCAATCACCTCCGGCACGGCCTGTGCGGCGGGGCGGCGGGTCAAATCATCGCCCTGATAGATGTAGAGCGTGCCGCCGCTATCCAGCGTGCCGTCGCCGTTCTCGTCCCGCGTGTCCGACTGGTCCATGACCCAGACTTCGTACTCGTCCTTGTCCTCGTCGTCGTCGTCCGCATGCGCGGGAGCCGCGACTCCCGCGCCAAAAATGAGCAGTCCCGTCAGGACGCCTGCCAGCAGGGCAAAGTAGATTTTTCGTTTCATGGCTTCATCTCCTCATAGGTTTTCGGTTCGGGGCCTGTCCTCCGGCTCGCCAGTCGCCGTCGAGGCCCTGTTTCGGGTGGTCGCCTCCGCGATGCGCCTGCTCGGGCGGTGCGACTCAAGACGGTAAGAGCATACGGGGCGCGCCTTCCGGCAAACTTCGCTGATTCTTCCCGAAAACTTCCCGCGCAAATTTTTTTCGTGAGATGAGGATGAATTCAGAGGCCGGATGATATAGAGTTAGCCCGAACGCAGAGTTTTAGCGCCTTTTTGGAGGGTCAATCGAGTGAAAACGGCTCATCGTGGCACCCTGCCCGACATCGTGACCGCCGAGGCTGGACAAGTGAAGATCCTGCTGGAGAACGAGCGCGTCCGCGTGCTGGAGGTGCGGGTCGGAGTCGGCCAGAAACAAGCGATGCACTCGCACCCGGATCATCTGGTGTACCCGCTGAGCGCGTACCAGGTCAAACACATCGCAGCGGATGGGTACACGTCGGTAGGCGAGCGACAGCCGGGTGAGGTCGTTTGGATCCCGGCGGAGTCCCATGCCGGTGAGAACGTCGGCGACACGGAGATTCACGTCCTGATGGTCGAGTTGAAGGAGGCCCCACGGAGGCGCCACCCTACCCGCACTAGCCGGTAGGCGGCGCGAGGCCAACCCTTCGCACGAGGTCTGCATAGCGCGTGTCTGCACGCAGACCGTCGAACATCGGCTCGGCTTTTAAAGTGAAGAGGTCAACCGCGTGTCGTTCAAAGGCGCGTTCGAGCCATTCAAACGTCTGATCCTTATTTCCGAGTCCGGCGTGGACGATGGCGAGATGGTAGGGCGGGACGTAATCGCGCTTCGCTTGCTCGTTCAGTTCGCGAAGCGTCTTCAACGCCTCGTCTCTTTGGCCCGCCGCGGCGTAAGCGAATCCGAGGAATGACAATACTTCTGTGTTACCCGGTGAAAGCTCGCGCGCCTTTTGCAGTTCATTGATAGCTTCCGCGTGCATCGCTTTCTGCGTATAAGACCTTCCCAGATTGATATACGAAAGCCAGAAGCCCGAATCCATTTCAAGCGTCCGAGCTTCCTGTTTCATCACTTGATCGTACTCGCGCGCGTAATAGAAAGCCCGCCCTAAATCCGCGCTGATGATGAGCGAGAGCGGATCAAGCTCCCCGGCCAGTTTCAATTCCGTAATACTTTCACCACAGCGCCCCATCGCCGTTAAGTGTTCGGAATACCAGTGGTGCGCCGAAGGGTAGCCCGGATTTAGTTCGATGGCCCTTTTGAGTTCTTTTTCGGCCGTCTCCCACTCCCAGTTATGGAGCATCGCATGACCGAGGGAAGCGTGAGCGGCGGCGAAACTCTCGTCAATCTTGAGAGCCATCGTGGCCGCGGCCTTCGCCCTCGCGAATCCTTCTTCCGGCGAGATGGCTTCGCGCACGACAAGAAGCGTGTAGGAGTCGGACAGACCTGCATAAGCGGAAGCGTAGCCGGGATCGAGATCAATCGCCTG
>JANOGZ010001301.1:0-1250 GCA_031406255.1 Pyrinomonadaceae bacterium
GGTGTCGGCGACGACCGAGCCCCGCTTGGAAATGACACCCTTGACGGTGTTGGCGAGCTCACCGGCGTTGGCGTAGTTGACCTTGAGCACGTCGGTCTGCCGGGGCTCCAGCGAATCGATCGCGGCCAGGGTCTCCGGGGCGCCACCAGCAAGCCGCCTAACGCCCGGCATCACCCGCCGCGCACTCAACCCCGAAACCACCCAAGCTCTCGATGAGAGACCTGTTAATTCGCGGTCGGGTGCATGCCGTTGTTAGATTGCGGTCATCTTTAGCCTATCTTTACCTGAATCCACGGATAAGGTTTGAAGAAACATAGAAAATAGCCTCCAGAGGTGCTAGAAATAGGGTTTGCGTAGACCTTATCTCTAAAACATGGAGGCACCCAACAAGTGAGTACGGGTAATGTAATCGGTCGGGTGGGAAAATTCAATGTCAGCTTTCGCCAGACGACACTCAGCAGTCATGCGGGGATGGTCTTAATCAAAGAGTTCGCTAACGCTTTAGCTGTCCCGCAGGTCATCAATGACGAACTGAGCGTCAAGACAAGACAGCGTGGTTATACCGAAGCTGAAGCAGTGATGGGATTAGTTTACAACCTGGTGGCCGGCAGAGACTCATTGAGTGATCTGGAGGTGTTGCGTGGTGACCCCGGCACGAAAGAGCTGCTCGGAGTTGAAGAGATCATCGCGCCGACGACAGCCGGTGAGCATCTACGGAAGTTCTCGCTGGGAGACATTCGCGATTTGCAGCGTAGCAACCGCACATTGCAGCACCAGGTCCGCCCACATCAGCAGGCCAAGACCTGCACGATGGATCTGGACTCCTCGATCTACGAGCAATCATCGGAGAAGAAGCAAGGCTCGACAAAAGCCTACAATGGGGAGGTGGGATATCATCCGCTATTTGCGTTTTGGGAGGAAGAAGGCGAGTTGATTCATAGCCATTTACGACGTGGCAGTGCTTACACAGCGAGCAAGGTGGTGTGGTTCATGCACGAAGTCTTGCAGCGAGTGCCCGCCAGATCAGCGCGATTTGTCCGCGCCGATAGCGGGTTTTATAGCAAAGAGGTAGTGGGATTTTGTGAAGCGACGGGGCTTCTCTTTGGGATCACCGCAGATCAGACGCGACCGCTGCTGGCAAAGATTAGAGGATTGGCGGAAGCAAAGTGGCAGGATGTGGAGAAGTATGGCGTGGCGCAGGTCGCCGAGTTGCGGTATCAGCCCGTGAGGTGGAAGAAGAGTTATCGCTA
>JANOGZ010001336.1:0-5813 GCA_031406255.1 Pyrinomonadaceae bacterium
GTCATGCCTGTACCACGGCCTGCAAGTCGGAGAACGTGGTGCCGCTCTCGGTCACGCGTACTTACGTCAAGCATGTGGATATCGGTGAGTTCCCGCAGGCGCGGCGCGCTCATCAGGTGACGCGTTGTAACCAGTGCGCGCACGCCCCGTGCGTCGCCGCCTGTCCCACCACGGCGATGTACAGCCGGCCCGACGGGATCGTCGATTTCGATAAAAGCATCTGCATCGGCTGCAAAGCCTGCATCGCCGCCTGCCCGTACGACGCGATCTTTATCAACCCCGAAGACCATTCGGCGGAGAAGTGCAACTTCTGCGCGCACCGGATCGACATGGGCCTTGAGCCCGCCTGCGTGGTCGTCTGTCCCACCGAAGCGATTCTCGTGGGAGACGTGAACGATCCCCTTTCGAGGGTCGCCCAGATTGTGAACCGCGAGCCGGTCACGGTGCGCCGCCCCGAGAAAGAGACGCTGCCCAGGCTCTTTTACAAAGGGGCGCACGGGGCGACGCTCGACCCCCTCGCTGCCCGGCGCCCCCTGGGCGGTCTGTTCATGTGGAGCGAGCAGCAGCAGGGGCCGGAAACGGTCGTCTCCGGCAACCCCGACTACGCCAATTCTTCGGCCGCCGCGCTGCTTTCATACGACGTGCGGCACACGATCCCGTGGGACTGGCGCGTGAGTCTCTACACGTGGACGAAGGGGATCGCCGCCGGAGCCTATCTCGCGGCGTTGCTGCTGGTCGTTTTCGGCTTCCTCGACGCGAACGACCCACTGTGGCTGTGGGTCGCTCCCGTCGTGTCGGGCGCCTTCCTGGCGATCACCGGAGGGCTGCTGGTCTGGGACCTCGATCACCCGGCGCGTTTCCTGTTGATCTTTACGCGGCCTCAGTGGCGAAGCTGGCTCGTCAAGGGGGCCTTCATCATCGCCGCGTATTCAATCATCCTCGCGCTCCATTTTACGGCGAGCCTCGTGGGCAGCACCGCGGCGCAGCGCGCCCTGGCGTGGCCGGGACTTCCGCTCGCGGTGTTGACCGCGGTCTACACGGCCTATCTCTTCGCGCAGGCGAAGGCGCGCGACATGTGGCAGAACCCTCTGCTTCCGCCGCACCTGCTCGTCCAGTCTCTGCTCGTCGGCGCGGCCGCGCTGCTGCCATTCGCCGCATGGCTCGCTCCCGGTGTCCTCACTCCGCTCCTCTGGACTTTGAGCGCGACGAGCATCGTGCACCTGCTGATGATCTGGGGCGAGGTCACACTGACGCATCCGACGGCTCACGCGCGGCTCGCCGTCTGGGAGATGATGCGCGGCAGGTTCCGCGCCTTCTTCTGGCTCGGAGTGGCGCTCACAGTGATCGGTAGCCTGACTCCATTGCTCGGCCTGGCGGCGACGCCGTTTGCTCTGGCCGGCCTTTTACTTTACGAGCACGCTTATGTCCAGGCTGGCCAGTCCGTGCCGCTGGCATGAAGGAGAGGCGATGAAGATCACGGAGCTGAACCGCCGCGTCAGCGCCGCCCGTCAAGAGACGGAGGCGCGGGGCGAGACCTTCTATCCCGGCCCGAGCCGCATCCATCTGGCGGCCTTCCCCCCGAAAGAGCGGTGGGACGATTGGGTGGAGCTGGATTCGCGGGCGTGGCCGAAGCGCGTCGAGCGACGATACATGCTCGTGCCGACGACCTGCTTCAACTGTGAATCGGCGTGCGGCCTGCTCGCTTACATCGACAGGGAGAGCCTGCAGGTGCGGAAGTTTGAGGGAAACCCGGAGCATCCGGGGTCGCGCGGGCGCAACTGCGCCAAAGGACCGGCGACGCTCAATCAGATCACCGACCCCGACCGCATCCTCTACCCTCTGAAACGCGCCGGGCGTCGCGGCGAGGGCAAGTGGGTGCGCGTCAGCTGGGCGGAAGCCCTCGACGACATCGCGGCGCGCATCCGCAAGGCCATCATTGAAAAACGGCACAATGAAATCATGTACCATGTGGGTCGGCCGGGCGAGGATGGATACACGGAGAGGATTCTGGCGGCGTGGGGTGTGGACGGGCACAACTCGCATACGAACGTGTGCTCGTCGAACAGCCGCGCCGGATATCAGTACTGGATGGGGCTTGACCGTCCGAGCCCGGATCACGCCGGGGCGAAGGTCGTGTTTCTCATCAGCTCGCATCTCGAAGCCGGGCACTACTTCAATCCGCATGCGCAGCGTGTGATCGAGGCCAAGGCGAGCGGCGCGAAGCTGATCGTCTTCGACACGCGACTGTCGAACACGGCGACGCACGCCGACTTCTGGGTCGCGCCTTATCCCGGATCGGAGGCGGCGATCGTGCTCGCGATCGCCAACTATCTGATCGAGAACGATCTCTACAACCGGGAGTTCGTGCGGCGCTGGTGGAACTGGGAGGAGTACCTCGCCGTCGAGCACCCGGAGGTCGCGACCGATTTTGAGAATTTCCGTAAAATCCTCAAAGACCTCTACCGGAGCTACACCTTCGAGTACGCGGCGCAGGAGTCGGGCGTGGACGCGCGCGTGATCGAAGAGATCGCACGGGTCGTGTCGACGGCGGGCACGCGTTTCTCCAGTCACAACTGGCGCAGCGCCGCGGCGGGCAACAGCGGCGGCTGGCAGGTGGCGCGCACGCTCTTTCTGTTGAACGCGCTCCTCGGCGCGGTCGCCACCGAGGGCGGTACTTTCCCGAACGCCTGGAACAAGTTCGTTCCCCGGCCGATCTACACGCCGCCGCACCCGCACGGGTGGAACGAGTTGACGTGGCCGCGCGAGTACCCGCTGGCGATGAACGAGCTGTCGTTTCTCCTGCCGCACTTCCTCAGGGAGGGGCGCGGAAAACTGGACGTCTACTTCACGCGCGTCTACAACCCCGTGTGGACCAACCCGGACGGCTTCTCGTGGGTCGAAGTTTTGACCGATGAGAGCCTGATCGGTTGCTACGTCGCGTTGACGCCGACGTGGAATGAGACTTCCTACTTCGCCGATTACATTCTGCCGATGGGGCACGGCTCCGAGCGGCACGACCTGCACTCGTACGAGACGCACGACGCGCAGTGGATCGCTTTTCGCCAGCCCGTCTTGCGCGCCGCGCGCGAGCGCATGGGCGAGAGTGTGCGCGATACGCGCGAAATCAACCCCGGCGAGGTCTGGGAGGAGAACGAAT
Source organism: Pyrinomonadaceae bacterium (assembly GCA_031406255.1). GTDB lineage: Bacteria > Acidobacteriota > Blastocatellia > Pyrinomonadales > Pyrinomonadaceae > JANOGZ01. Next base: position 3,158 of record JANOGZ010001336.1, read on the forward strand.
TCTGGCTCGAGCTGTCATGGCGGATCGACCCCGACGGCCAGTTAGGCATCCGGCAGTTCGTCGAGTCTCAAGAGAACCCCGGTCAGCGGCTCGGCGTGGACGAGTACTACCGATATATCTTCGAAAATTCGGTTCCGGGTTTGCCGGAGCGGGCGGCGGCGGAGAACCTGACGCCGCTCGAGTACATGCGGCGCTACGGGGCGTTCGAGTTGCGCAAGAAGGTCGGCGCCGTCTACGAAGAGGCGGTTCCGCCCGATGAGCTTGAAGACATCCGCGCCGACCGTTTCGGACGCGTCTATACCAGCGCGCCGAAACCCGCTTCGCCGAACATCGTTCCGATGGGCAGCCCCGACCCGGATGTGGACGGGCGGCGTCTCGTCGGGGTGAAGGTTGACGGGCAGATCCTGCGCGGCTTCCCGACGCCGAGCGGGCGGCTGGAGTTTTACTCGACGACGCTCGCCGACTGGGGCTGGCGCGAATATGTTTTACCGACATACATCAGGAGTCACATTCATCCCGAGAACCTGGACGCGGACCAGACGGTTCTGATCTCCACCTTCAGGCTCGCGGTGCAGATTCACACGCGCAGCGCCAACGCCAAATGGCTCGACGAGATCGCGCACACCAATCCGCTCTGGATTCACCCGACGCACGCCGCCGCGCTCGGCGTGCGGCGAACCGGCGACCTCGTGCGTGTCGAGACGGAGATCGGCCACTTCGTCGTCCGCGCGTGGCTCACCGAGGGCATCCGTCCCGGCATCGTCGCGTGCAGCCATCACATGGGCCGCTGGAAACTGACCGAGGAAGGACAAAGACAGTTGATGGCGACCGTGGCGCTCGACCGTCAGGGAGACCGGTGGGCTTTGAAACGCGGGCGCGGCGTCGCGCCCTACGAGTCGAGTGACGCCGACACCCTGCGCATCTGGTGGACTGATGTCGGGGTGCATCAGAACCTGACTTTCCCTGTCCACCCTGACCCCGTCTCCGGTCAGCACTGCTGGCATCAGGCGGTGCGCGTCCGCGCCGCCGGGCCGGAAGACCGTTACGGGGATATTTCGGTCGACACACACAAAGCGCGCGAGGTTCATCGGAAGTGGCTCGCCATGACTCGTCCGGCCGACCGGTATTCGCCCGACGGCACGCGCCGACCCTACTGGCTGATGCGTCCTCTCAAACCGGCCCGGGAATTCTATCGGCTGCCTGACGAGAGTGAGCTGGTGGGTGTCGAGTAATGGAACTCTTTCGCGCCCTCGCCGTTCTGGCCGAGCCTCCGGAGAAGGAGACTGCACATCTGGCCGAAGCTTTAGCGCTTGGCCCGGTGCCCACCGCCAGCGAGTATACGGAGTTGTTCATCTTTCAGCTGTACCCCTACGCTTCGGTCTATCTCGGCGCGGAGGGGATGCTCGGGGGGGAGGCGCGCGACCGGATCGCCGGCTTCTGGCGAGCCCTCGGACAGACGCCTCCGGCGGAGGCCGATCACCTGGCGGTGATGCTCGCCCTGTATGCGCAACTGGTCGAAGTGGAGGAAAGCGAAAGCGATCCGGTGCGACGCGCGAGCTGGCACGGCGCGCGCAAAGCTTTCCTCTGGGAGCACCTTTTGAGCTGGCTGCCGGCGTACCTGAGCAAGCTGGAGACGATCGCCCCGTCCTTTTACCGCAAGTGGGGTGAAGTGCTACTGAAGGCGCTCCGGGAGGAAGCGGAAGCGGTGGGCGAGCAGGAGCTGCTGCCGCTTCATCTGCGTGAGGCTCCGGGACTCATCGATCCCCGGAGCGGTGAAACGGAAAAGTTCTTGCAGTCGCTCCTGTGTCCGGTGCGCAGTGGAATGATTCTGGTGCGCGCGGACTTCGCGGGAGCGGCGCGCGCACTCGGGCTCGGTTTAAGGTTGGGAGAACGCCTGTTTATCCTCAGAGCGTTCTTCGGTCAGGATGCGGCGGGGACGCTCGCGTGGCTTGCGGAGGAGGCTTCTGTCTGGATAAAACGTCACCGGCAGCGCCCGGCCACTCTCGGCCGCGTCGCCACGGCCTGGGCGGAGAAAGCGGAGGCCACAGCGGCCCTCCTCGCAGAACTTAAACTGACGGCGCGGGACGCGACGCCGGTTGTCGATGGCTAAGGCTCGAATGTCAGGAGAAGTCGCATGTACTTCAAACAATTCTATCTCGGATGCCTCGCCCACGCCTCGTACCTGATCGGCTCTTACGCGGAAGCCGCAGTGATCGACCCGCAACGCGACATCGACCAGTACATCGCGGAGGCGGAAGCGCAGGGCCTTCGTATTAAATACATCATCGAAACGCACCTGCACGCTGATTTCGTCAGCGGCCACCGTGAACTGGCGGCCCGCACGGGAGCCGAAATCATCTTCAGCGAAAAAGCGGGCGCGACTTTCCCGCACCGCGCGGTGCGCGACGGCGACGAGATCGAATTCGGCAGGGTCGTGCTGCGCATTATGGAGACGCCCGGACATACGCCCGAAGGCATCTCGGTGGTGGTCATCGACCGGGAAGTCTCCGGCGAGCCGCAGAAGGTCTTAACGGGCGACACGCTCTTCATCGGCGACGTCGGGCGGCCCGACCTGGCAGGAGCGCGTGGCTATACGTCGGAGATGATGGCCGCGATGCTCTACGACAGCCTGCACGAAAAACTCCTGCTGCTCGAC
>JANOGZ010000027.1:0-1757 GCA_031406255.1 Pyrinomonadaceae bacterium
GGACTCGCCGCGCGTCGAGATCATGCTGGGCGGGTTGTCGGCAACTGATGAGCGATATTTGACTCACACCGTCACGCGCGTGAGTCGCATCATGCGCAAACTCGGTGCGGACGGACGCGAAGAAGCCCTCGAACTGGAAGATAGCGACGGGACGCAGACGCTTCTGCGCTTCGAGCCACGGGCGGAAAAGTAAGGCGGCTACCGCCTCGCTGGTAGAGCAAAATTCGCCCGCGCGCGGCGTGTGAAACGCCCGCGCCTCGATGTCGCACAAGGTTGGCGATTGCGCTTCCACATGTAGCGCGCTGAAACCTCGCACGCTCGCGCTGCTTCCATTTGCGGCAATCGCCAACTTCATAAACCCTGACCCTTTGCGCAGTGACCGCAACATGGAGCGCATTATGAACGAACGAATGAAAATAATGATCGCTTACGACGGTTCAGAGTGCGCCCGAGCCGCGCTTGAAGATTTGAGTGCGGCGGGACTGCCGCCGGACGCGGAGGCGCTCATCCTCAGCGTCTCAGAATACTGGATGCCGCCGGAAGCCGCGCCCGAAACGTCGCTCGCGGTGCGCCTCGACAATTATGAGTTCAAGCCTGCGCGCGAAGCCGCAAAAGCGTCGCTCGCGCAATCCAAAGAGCTGGCGACGGAAGCTGCCAAGCGCGTGCAGCAGAAGTTTCCGACGTGGAGTGTGACACATGAAGCGGTTGACGACTCTCCGGCGTGGGGCGTGGTGAAGCGTGCCGACGAGTGGAAGCCCGACTTGATCGTGGTCGGCTCGCACGGGCGCAACCTGGTGGGGCGTTTCGTGCTGGGCAGCGTGTCGCTGAAGGTCTTGACCGAAGCGCAGTGCTCCGTGCGCGTCGCGCGAAAATCGGGAGAGCGCGCTGAGGGTGACGAAACGCCGGTGCGCCTCGTCGTCGGCATTGACGGCTCGCACGGGGCGCACCAAGCGGTGGCGGCGGTGGCGAAACGCGCGTGGCGCGAGGGGGGCGCGGCGCGACTCGTCTCCGTCGTCGAGCCGCTTTACTACGGGGCCTGGATTGAAGAAGAGATGAAGCGTGCGAGCGACCTTCAGCAGTACGCCGCGCACCGACTCGGCGAAAACGGTCTGCACGTCTCGTCGGTCGTGAGAGAAGGCGATCCGAAGCAAGTGCTTATCGAGGAGGCGGAGAAGTGGGGCGCGGACTGCATCTTCATCGGCGCGAAGGGGCATCGCTTCATGGAGCGGATGCTGCTCGGCAGCGTCTCCTACGCGGTCGCGGCGCGCGCGCATTGCTCGGTCGAAGTCACCCGCGAAGTGGAGCCGGCAAAAGGGCATGAGTAGTGTTCAATCGCGTCAGTTCACAGACTTGCCTATACAAACTGTTAACGATCTCAAGAGGAACCGAAAAGATGATGCACCATGATTCATTCGATGATCGAAGACGGGGGTTGGAGGAAGAATATATTCATAAACAGGAACAGCAATTAATAGAAAAATTGCGACAGAGGTATCAATTGACGAAAGTGACAGGCATTACTGATGAAGATTTACTGCGGAATTTAGATGAACTGGGTTACACGCGTGAAACGGTGATGTTGCTGTACCTTGTGCCGCTGGTTGAGGTCGCGTGGGCTGAAGGAGGTGTTGCGGAAGAAGAGCGAAGTCTTATTTTAGAAGCCGCACGGTTGCGCGGCATTGACGAAGTAAGCGCCGCCTACAAGGAATTAACTCAGTGGCTCAAACACAGACCGCCGGAAGAGTTCTTCGAGAAGA
>JANOGZ010000028.1:0-8565 GCA_031406255.1 Pyrinomonadaceae bacterium
CGACGTCGACGGCCGCGGCGTGACACGGCAGGATGCCGTGGTCGGGCTCGCCGCCTCCGGCCGCACGCCCTACACGATCGGCGCGCTGGGTCACGCGCGCGAGATCGGCGCGCTCACGATCGCCGTGACCTGCGCGCCGGATTCTCCGATCACACGTGTCGCGGCGGTGGCGATCGTGCCGGTTGTCGGCCCGGAAGTAATCGCCGGCTCGACGCGGCTCAAAGCGGGCACGGCGCAGAAGCTGGTTCTTAACATGCTCTCGACGGCGACGATGATCCGGCTCGGTTACGTGATCGGCAATCGCATGTCGAATCTCTTACCGCGCAACAGCAAACTGCGCGCACGCGCGTTGCGCATCCTCGCGGCGGAGACGGAACTCGATGACGAAGCGGCCCGGGCGCTGCTGGAGGCGGCGGGCGGAGACCTTCCGACGGCGCTCGTTATGAGCCGCGCCGGGTGCTCACGCGAGAAAGCTCAACAAGCGCTCGCAGCCGCGCGGGGCGCAGTCCAGCAGGCGATCGAGATGCTTTCGTCCGCTTAGGAAGACACCCATCTCGGCTGCCTTGATCGGTAAGTCGTCGAGAAAGAAAAAACGGCCGGGAAGTTTGATGCAGATCACGAAAGACCCGAAAGTATGCCCGCGCGCCGTGTGATGCTCAATCCCTTACTGCGGAACGTGCGCGCCGTGCTCTTTGATGCGGGCGGGACGCTCGTGCACCCGGACTGGGCGAGGCTTTCCGCGCTCTGTGCGGTGGAATGCGGGGGGCGCACGTTTGGCAGCGCGGAGCTCGAACGCGCGTTGAAAGAGACCCTGCGCGCCATCGATGCCGGACTACAACAGACGGGCGGGAGACTCCCGGCCGATAGCACACGGCGCGGCTGGCTTTTTCGACGCATGTACGGCGCGCTCGGACTCGACGAAGAGACCTGCGAGCGGCTCTCGGTGCGGCTTGACGAGGCACACACCGAGCGTCACCTGTGGTGCGATCTCGACCGGGAAGCGCCCGCCGTGCTGACAAAACTAAAGGGCGCCGGACTCCGCATCGCCGTCATCTCCAACACCGAAGATGGACGCCTCGCCGAACTGCTCGAAATGGTCGAACTCGCCGCGCACTTCGATTTTCTCATCGACTCATACGTGGTCGGCCATCGCAAGCCGGAGGCGGCGATTTTTCAACTGGCGCTCGCACGGCTCGATCTCGCGCCGCACGAAGCCGCCTACGTCGGGGATTCTTACGGGCATGATGCTCTCGCCGCGCAGGCGGTCGGCATGCACGCCATACTGCTCGATCCGCTCGATCTGCATCCGGAGAGCATCTGCCCGCGCATCCGCTCTCTCGGCGAATTGATAGAGGAGTAGGCGCTCACCGGCCGAAGCCGGCAAAAAAGGTATATCATTTCTGCGGTGGGGCATTCTGGTTTCTGCCAGCATCAGACATGAGACCGCTCGACCTTGTCATCATCTTCGCCTATCTGATAGGCATCATCGTCTTCGGCGTCTGGTTCGCGCGCCGGCAGAAGACGACGCGCGACTATTTCCTCGGTAATCGATCAGTGCCGTGGTGGGCCATCGCCGCCTCCATCGTCGCCACCGAAACCTCGACAATCACTTTCATCTCGGTGCCCGGAATCGCCTTTGCGCGGGGCGGCAATTTCCAGTTTCTGCAACTCGTTTTCGGCTACATGCTGGGCCGCGTGGTGATCTCGCTGCTCTTTATTCCGTCCTACTTTCGCGGCGACCTGCTCACCGTCTACGAATTGCTGGAGCGGCGCTTCGGCGGAAAAATCAAGATGCTCGCGGCCGCGCTGTTCGTCGTCATGCGAAATATCGCCGACGGCGTTCGGCTGCTACTGACAGCGTTCGTACTCGCCGCCGTCTACATGGCTTTTCAGACTCAGACGGACCCCGCGAGCATCCACGAGACGACGGAGACGGCCGTCGTTTTCTCGATCGTGCTGCTCGGTGTGGTGATGATCATCTTCACTTATTTTGGCGGGATGGAAGCGGTGATCTGGGTCGAGGTGGTGCAGCTCGGCATCTATATCGCGGGCGCGGCGGCAGCAGCGATCGTGCTCATCTCGTCGATCGAGGGCGGGTGGGGAGGCGCGCTCGCCGCCGGCGCGCGGTTTAATAAGTTCGATCTGTTCGATTTTTCATTCGACGTGACCAAGACTTTTACGTTCTGGGCCGGGCTGATCGGCGGGTGTTTCCTGACGATGAGCACGCACGGCACGGATCAGTATCTCGTGCAACGCTATCTGTGCACGGATCGCCCGCGCCGTGCACAGATAGCGTTGCTGACGAGCGGCGCGGTCGTGCTCGCGCAGTTCATCGGCTTTCTATTTATCGGCGCGCTGCTGTTCGCTTTTTATCAGCCGTTCGCGGATGCCGCATACAATCTGCCGACGACACCAGCGGCGTTTCCCTTCGCCGGCGGCGACCGCGTCTTTCCCGATTTCATCACCAAGCACCTGCCCTCGGGCCTTTCGGGCCTCGTCGTCGCGGCGATCTTTGCCGCGGCCATGTCGTCTTCACTGAATTCGATCGCCGCGACGGCCGTCAATGATCTCTACCGGCCGTTCGCGCCGCGCCGCAGCGATCGGCATTATCTGCGCGTGTCGCACTGGCTGACGCTTCTCTGGGGCGTCGTGCAGATCGGAGTCGCGCTCGGCGTGCGAGATCAGAAACGCTCGGCGCTTGACCAGGCGCTTTCCATCGCTTCGCTGATTAACGGGCCGGTGCTCGGCGTCTTTCTCGTCGGCGCGTTCCTGCGGCGGGTGAGCGAGCCGCCCGCGCTGATCGGCATGGTGGCGAGCATCATGGTGATGCTCTACATACGTTTCATGACGCCGGTGGCGTGGACATGGTATGTATTGATCGGAAGCGCGATCACTCTCGTCGTGGCATGGACGGCGAGCTTCGCCTTCTCGCCCGCGCCCATCGACCGGCAGGATGCGCTGGCGCCGGGCAGCGTGGGCAGTAACTGACCACACAGTGCGGCGGAGAATTCTTAGAGAAACAAAAATGAGACGGACTCATGTTCATTTTATCGTGCGCTTCGTCATCGCATTTTTCGCTTTCGCGTCGCTCGCCCTTGTGGAGCCGTCGACGGTTCCGGTGCGCGCGCGATGGCAACACGTGCCGCGCCACGCCGCGGCCGCGGCGCAACGAAAAAGCATCGGCAGAGACACGGAGGCGTCGTCGAGCGGAGGGGAAGAGAGACCCGCCCGCCCCTACGCGCGGCGGGCGTCGCCGGAAGCGCTCGCCTGGGCCGATGGGGAACTACGCCGCATGACGCCGGATGAGAAGATCGGGCAGCTGATCTCGGTCGGCGTCAACGCGACGTTTCTCAATCAGGATAGCGACGCTTACCGCGCTCTGCGGCGACAGGTCGAAGAAAATCACATCGGCGGCATCATTTTGTTTCGCGGGCCGGTTTATGAGTCAGTACACCTGATCAACCGCATGCAGCGGCACGCCCGCCGCCCGCTGCTCATCTCGGCCGATCTGGAGGCCGGAGCCGGCATGCGTTTCGACGATACGGTGAATTTTCCATGGAACATGGCGGTCGGCGCGACGAATGATCCCGAGCTCGCGCGGCGGCAGGGAGCGGTCACCGCGCGCGAGGCGCGTGCCCTCGGCGTGCAGCAAATCTTTGCGCCGGTCGTTGATGTTAATAACAACGCCGCGAATCCCGTGATCAATGTCCGCTCGTATGGTGAAGACCCGTCGGCAGTGGCGCGCTTCGCTTCAGCCTTTATCGAGGGCGCGCAAAAAGGGGGCGTGCTGGCTACCGCCAAGCATTTCCCCGGGCACGGCGACACGGCGGTCGATTCGCATCGCGGGCTTCCGGTCATCAACGTCGAACGGGCGCGTCTCGACACGGTTGAGCTGATCCCTTTTCGCGCCGCGATCGCCGCCGGGGTCGGCGCGATCATGTCCGCCCATATCGGGCTCCCGCGCATTGATCCGACGATCATCAGCCCGCTTCCGCGTGAGGCGAGCATCAGGCCCGCATACGTTGACGAGGGCGGCGAGATTGTTAGCGAAACGGCCGTGCTCCCGGGCACGCTCTCACCGCTGGTGCTGACGGGACTGCTGCGACGAGACCTGAAATTCGACGGTATCATCGTGACCGACGCGCTCGATATGAGCGGCCTGACGATCTATTTCAGGCAGGATGAAGCGGCGGTGCGGGCCGTTCTGGCAGGCGCCGATATGTTGTTGAAGCCGGCCGACGCGGAAGCATGCGTGCGGGGCTTGCGTGAAGCCGTCCGTTCCGGAAGAGTGACGGAGAAGCGTATCGAAGAATCGGCGCGACGCATCCTCGCCGCGAAATATGATCTGGGACTTGTCGGTGAGCGTATCACGCCGCTCGACGCGGTCGATCGCCACGTGGGGGGGCGCGAAGCACACGCGCTGGCGAGGGAAATCGCCGAACGTGCGATCACGCTCGTCCGCGATGAGGCCAAACTCCTCAAGCCCGGCGGCCTTCGACCCGACACGCGTATTTTCAATCTCGCCATCACAAACGGCGATGACCGCCTGTGGATCGCCGGGCCGTTCGCGTCGGCCATGGCCGGCGCCGGACGACGAATCGAAACGGTGGTGCTGGATGAGCGCTCATCAGGTGCGGAGGTGCAGAGTGCGCTCGAACGTGCGCGGGGCGCGGAGCTGGTGATCGCGTCGCTCTATGGTCGTGTGCGCACCGGTCAGGCGCGCAGCGTCGGTCTGCCGGAACCGGGAGCGCGTGCGCTCACGGAGTTGATCGCGCGAAAGGCTCCCCTGCTCGGCATCAGCTTCGGCAACCCTTATGTGCTGCAGAGCTTCCCCGGACTCGGGACATATCTGGTCGCCTATGGCGACATGCCGAGTTTACAGCGCGCCGCCGCGAGTGCCGTGCGGGGCGAAATAAATATCACCGGAAAATTGCCGATCACGCTGCCGTCGCTTTATCCGCGAGGTACCGGCATTGAACTGAAAGCATCCGTCGCCACTACCGAAGCGGGCGACGGCGTGGTCACGAGCAGGTAAGTGCCAGCGGTCATCGACTGTAGCGCTACTGAGTGGAGACTCTCGAGACAGCGTGCGATAGATACCTCTTCTTTTATGAAACCACGCCGGGTTAGCCGCATAATCAAATTCTCCGTATCATCACGGCACGCTTTTTCGCGCGCCCGGGCAACGCTGCGGCGCGTCGCCGCACCTCTTGCGGTGTTCGCGCTCGCGGTGCAGGTATGCGCCGCATCTTTGCCCGCGGCCGCACCCGCGAGCGTCGGTATGTCCGCGGCGCGGCTCGCGCAGATAGAGGCGGTGGTAAGGGGGGCGATTGAGCGCCGCGAAGCGCCGGGGGCCGTCGTGCTCGTGGCGCGCCGCGGCCGCGTCGTCTGGCGTAAAGCTTACGGCGCGCGGGCCCTCGTGCCCGCGCGGGAGACGATGACCGCCGACACGATCTTTGACGTGGCGAGCTTAACCAAAGTAGTCGCCACGGCGACAAGCGTGATGATCCTTATCGAGCGCGGGCAGGTGCGCTTGAACGATCCGGTTTCGCGTTACATACCGGAACTAAAAGGTGATGGCCGGGAGCGCATTACGATCGAGCAATTGCTGACACACCGCGCGGGTTTCGCCCCTGATTTTGATCTCGCAGAACAGTGGACCGGATATGAGGAAGCGTTGAAGCGTCTGTCTGGCGAGCGTCTGCAAAATCCGCCGGGCACGCGCTTTGTTTATAGCGACATCGGATTGATCGCGCTCGCCGAAGTTGTGCGCCGCGCGAGCGGTCAGGGACTGGATGAATTCGCGCGGAGTAATATTTTCGAGCCGCTCAAGATGAATGACACGGGATTTCGCCCGCGCGCGGGGCTTCTTCCGCGTATCGCGCCGACCGAGAGGCGACGCGCGATGCTCGGTTATCTCGGCGGCCGTGGAAAGGAAGCGGCCGGGCCGGAAGCGGAGCGGATGCTGCGCGGCGAGGTTCATGACCCGACAGCGAATCGCATGGGCGGCGTCGCCGGGCACGCCGGCCTGTTTTCCACCGCCGACGATCTCGCCATCTTCTGCCAGATGATCTTGAACGGCGGTGAGTACGGCGGGGCGCGCATCCTGAGCCCGCTCGGCGTCGCGACGATGACCAGACCCCGCGCGGTCACAGACGACGGTGCGGCGCGCGGCCTCGGCTGGGACATCGCCAGCGGCTTTTCGGCCAATCGCGGCGATCTCTTTCCGCTCGGCTCGTTCGGCCATACCGGATTCACCGGCACCTCGATGTGGATTGATCCGGCGAGCGAAACGTTTGTGCTGTTCCTGAGCAGCCGGCTGCATCCGGAAGGCAAAGGCGATGTGACGCCTTTACGCGGGCGCATCGCTTCGATCGTCGCCGCCTCGATCATCGATACACCAGTCGAGAAAGCGCGCGCCGCATCGGCGCGTTTCGCTGCGGAAGTGCTGACCGGCATCGCGCGTCAGGCGGCGACCGGACCATCCGCCGGGAAGCCAGCCGCACCGGCAAGGACAGGCGTCGTCAGCGACAACAGCGCGCCGGGGATCACCGAGGGGGAAGTCCTGACCGGCATCGATGTGCTCGCGCATGAAAATTTCAAGCCGCTCGCCGGACTACGCGTCGGTCTCATCACCAATCAGACGGGGCGCGACCGGCGCGGCCGGCCAACCATTGATATCCTTCGCGAAGCGCCGGGCGTGCGCCTCGTCGCCCTCTTTTCACCGGAACACGGCATTCGCGGCGCGCTCGATGAGAAGGTCGCTGATGCAAGAGATGCGAAGACGGGGCTTCCCGTCTATTCGCTCTACGGTGAAAGCCGGCGGCCGAAGCCGGAACAATTGAAAGACCTCGATGCGCTCGTCTTCGATATCCAGGACATCGGCACGCGGTTTTACACGTATATCTCGACGCTCGGTTATGTGATGGAAGAAGCCGCGCGGGCGCGCCTGCCGGTGTATGTGCTGGATCGGCCGAACCCGATCGGCGGTACGGAGATCGAAGGCCCCGTCGCCGACGAAGATAAACTATCGTTTACGGCCTATCATATGCTGCCGGTGCGCCATGCGATGACGGTCGGCGAACTCGCGCGACTCTTCAATGAAGAGCGACGGATCGGTTGCGATCTGCGCATCGTCGAGATGCGCGGGTGGCGGCGCGCGATGTGGCTCGATGCGACGGGGCTGCTGTGGGTCAATCCTTCGCCCAATATGCGCAGCCTCACGGAAGCGACGCTCTACCCCGGCATCGGGCTGCTTGAAACGACCAATCTCTCGGTCGGACGCGGCACGGATACGCCCTTCGAAGTGATCGGCGCGCCGTGGCTCGACGGGCAGCGGCTGGCCGCGCACCTGAACGAACGCAAGCTCCCGGGCGTGCGTTTTCTCCCCGTTCGCTTCACTCCGCAGGCTTCGGTTTTCAGGGGCGAGGAATGCGGCGGCATTAACATCATCATCACCGACCGCGCCGGGTTTCAGCCCGTCCGCGTCGGGATAGAGATAGCACTGGCGCTCAGTCAATTGTACGCTGACCACTGGAAAACAGATGATTACCTGCGCCTGCTCGCCAACGCCGATACGCTCGCACGCGTGAAGCGCGGCGAAGCGCCCGACGAGATCACGCGTTCATGGCAACCCAAACTCGAAGAGTTCCGCCGCGCACGCCTGCGCGCACTAATTTACAAGTAGCGCGATCCGTCATGAGCGACGATGTCGCCACCTGCCGATTCAAAATAACAGCGCAAGCGGCACGCGCAAGATATCCAAAAAAAATGGTAGAAGTATCCATCTTTTTGTATTACCCTCCTTGAGCTTTCAGTACGGAAGCCATCAATACCACACTTTTAATGGGCCGTTTGAGGATCAGTTGAACGTAGCTCGTGTCTAGTTGATTTTAAGATCTCAGGGATGGGCGCTACGCCGCGGTCGCCGGTGCCTGCGCGCCACCTAACCCGAAGAAACAGTAACGGATACGGCGTCAGCGAGAACAACCCTGACGTTCTCGAGTATCAGCAAACCTTATCTCGGCGATAAAATGTTTTAGCTTTAATTATCGCGGCGAGTGAGTCTAAAATACATTTGAAATTCTCGCAGCAGCGTTCAGCCGGCCATTCATTTCTATTTCCAGTTTATTGGATTCGCTTTGACGTGAGAGAGGCCTCGATCTGACAAACGTCTTTATCGCAATAGTGCTTGTTTTTACGATGATGGGGCACAGAAGGGATGCGTTACGACTTCCGCCACGAACCCCTCTGTTGACGAGCCCCCCGATAATCGCCCGACCGGATGTCATACCCCGGCAACATAGCAGAAAGGGAGTGAACCATGAAAAGAAATAACCTCCAGCATTTCTTTCTAACCGTCGCCTTGGTCCTATGCGCGACTGGCGGGGTTCTTGGACAGGGCACGACTTCGCGTGTTACTGGCACCGTTCTTGACGGGACGGGCGCAGCCGTACCTGGCGCCACCGTCACGCTGACAAATGAAGGGACGAACGGCTCGTTTAATACCGTGACGACGGATGACGGAACATACGCTTTCGATGCTGTGCAGGTTGGGTCGTACGC
>JANOGZ010000037.1:0-1425 GCA_031406255.1 Pyrinomonadaceae bacterium
CATCCCTCAGCAGGTTGGAAACTTTAAGCTCGCGGGGGAGGTGAAGCCCATGGACATTGCCCCCTCGGACAAGTACCGAAGCAGTGCGCTACGACCGACCGAAGGTGTAAATTCGCGGTACGAGTCGCCTAGTCGAGCGCAATTGAACTTTCAGGTAGTCAATTACTCTTCCGCGGCTGACGCCGAAGAGGCACGGAAGAGAATGCAAGAAAACATCGGGAATTTACAGAAGGGGGCGAAGATCACTGAAAGCCCCAGAATAAACAAGGAGGGGAGGGTGATAGGTCGAAGAGTGATTATCGAAGACCTTGAACCTGAAGTCCACGAAGTGATTTGGAGCAACGGGTCATTGCTCCACCTTGTTTCCGGGAATGATTTGAAGTCCCTTCTGGAATTTGAACAGAGTGTGCCTTAGCGGCGCGTTTCGTTCCCGCGCCGCCCAACAAGTCATTGGAGCGGACGCGCGGTTAGCAGGCTTCTCATGCAAGAATTGTCGCTAGCGGCGTTGTGTGCGCGGCGGGTGATGCCGGGCGTTAGGCGCTATAGGTTGTGCGGGTAAATCCTATCAAAGTTCGAGAGCCGTATTACTTACAGTTTAAAATTGGAGGGGGGCAAATCACCGTGAAGGCGAGTAAACGGCATATACAAATTGCAAGGCTCATGGTTCTCATCACTCTCAGTTGTGTTACCACGTTTTTGACACCCCCTGACGGTCGCGCTCAGATTGGTGATCATAGTGGCCAAGTTAAAAAGTTCTGGGGAAAGCGAGACAAGGAGTTTAGAGACCCTAAGCAATCACCGTTGGAGCCTGAAGAGGTCGCACACTTTAAAGGCTTGTCATATTTCAAGGTGAACCTGACGTACAGAGTGCGGGCACGCTTCATCAGAACCCCGGGTGAGAAGAAATTCGGGATGCCCACCTCGACGGGCGCAACCCGGATTTACGTCAAATATGGTGAGTTAAAGTTTAACTTGCGGGGGCGCGAATACAGTCTGGGCGTGTACCAGAGTGAGGCGCTGTCCAAAACAGAAGAATATAAGAATTACTTGCTCATCCCGTTTACTGATCTGACGAGCGGCAAAGAGACATATGGTGGGGGACGCTACATAGACTTTGAGATTCCCGCGTCAGAGCACATAACGCTGGATTTCAACCTGGCTTATAATCCATCATGCGCGTACAGCCCCAGATTCTCCTGCCCGATACCGCCTCGCGAAAACCGCATGAGTGTCAAAATCAAGGCCGGCGAAAGAGCTTACCGAAAGTCTTATAAGTCTGGCGCCGCGCCTAACAATTCGCTGAACCGGACGCGCAAATAAGCAGGCTTGTTATCCTCTAAGTTGTCGGCGCGCCGGTTAGCTCCGGCGTTAGGCGCTAGTTGAGTTGTAAGGAGGGGTAATGAGAAGTAAGCTTGCATTGTTGCT
>JANOGZ010000059.1:0-14998 GCA_031406255.1 Pyrinomonadaceae bacterium
GATGAACCCGGGCATCAGGCTGGCACCGGGCAGAGTGCTGTGATCTTGTGTGTCCCGGCCCGTCCGCGCGCGCGCGCGCAGAGCGCACACATCCATTCCGAGTTCTACGACCCGCAGCAGCGGTTCGATTGATATCCCGCTCGGAAGCTGCTCTTGTCGGCGCGGCGAGATTAAAAGCATCGCGGGCGGCGCATTCGCGGCCCGCAGCGGGATCAAGCTGATATCATGATTTAACGCGAACTGTTCCCGTTCGCTATCGCTCTTCGCCTGCTCTAACTCCTCTGCCAGCCGCCCGCTCTCGGCGCTCGCGCAGCCGTGTGCGACCACCACTTTGGTGCGATTATCTTCACTGGTTTCTGTAATTAACACGCAACGCGCATTCGTCTCCTGGTGAATCACGGCGGCTAGTTCGCGCAGCAGAAGCTCACGTGAAGCGACCGCTTCGGCCAAACGCAGCGTTAACAGTTGGGCGAGCGCGGAGGGCTCATTATGGTGTTCGGGTACGGCATGGGCGAGCGCGGTGAGCGCTTCTTCGGCGCGCGTCAGGTCAAGGCGTGCGCCAAGCTCGCGAAAAGTGTTGGCGGCGCGCGCCAAATGCTCCGCCGCGCGTTCTGGCTGAGTGACAGTATAGGCGCACCCGAGCCAGTAATGTGCGAGCGCGCTGCGATAGCGGTCGCCGAGCATTTCAAAGATCGAAATGCTGCGTCCGAAATGATGCGCGGCCAGCGTTGCACTCGCCTGCGCTAAGGCAAGTCGGCCATAGAGGCATTGCGCTACGCCGGCGACGGCCAGATCGGTCGCCGAATCCGCCGTTTCGTCTAATACCTTCTGCAACACCACGGCACACTCTTCAGTATTACCGTTTTGCAAATGCGCCTCGGCGAGCAGCAGACGTGATTCACAGATAGCTTGCCGGTCACCGATCCGCTCGGCCAGCGCGAGTGCGCCCTCGCCTTCGACGAGCGCATGTCCCGCCTCACCCATCGCGAGGTGGCAGCGACCCAGCGTGCGCAGCGCCTGCCCGGCGTACCACTTGTTGCCATTCTCGGTGGCGAGCTCGACGGCGCGTTCGAGCAAGGCTTGCGCCTCATTGAGATCGCCGCGCAGCATGCGCAGCTCGCCGAGCGAATCGAGGACCACAGAGACTCGTGCGCCGCCGACTTCTGATTCGAGGGCGAGTGCCCGCTCTAAGGCTTCCTGCGCCCGTTTCCAGTCGCCGATCAGGATCAGGTTGATGCCGAGGTTGTTGTAACCGAGCGCGGCGTTTCCCTTATGCTCTGTGCGCTCGTAATAAGCGATCGCTTTTTCGAGGTAGCGGATGCCGTCGTGGGGCTTTTTGAGAAACCAGCACGCTCCGGCCATGTTGGCGTAAATCTTACCGAGCAGATACGGCGCGGGGTGATCGCCAATCAGTTTGAGAGCTTGTTCACAGTTGTTGAGTGTGGCTTCGTAATCGCCCTCAAAAACATCAGCCAGGGCGATACCGAAATAGGCTTCGGCCAGCCCGCGCCATCCGCCCGTACGGCGGAAATGCTCCAAGGCTTTCTGGGCGTGGTCACGTGCGATCGGGTATTCGTTAATATTGCGGTAGACGCGCGCCAGCGCCGCATAAATCGCTCCCAATTCGGCATCCGAGCCGGTTTCCGTTGTCTCACGAAGCGTCGCCTTGAGCAGCGCGATGGCTTTCGGGTGATCGCCCGTGTAGTTGTAGGCGAGCCCGATCTGCACACGCAGGTGGGCCACGGTTTCGCCGTCCAATCCGGCGCGCGCCTCCGGCGCCTCGTATAGTTCGACGGCCTCGAGCGCTTCCGGATAACGCGATTGTACGATCAACGTTGCCGAGAGCGTTGTGCGCGCCTGTGCCAGTAGCCGCGCATCGTGGTGCGCGACATGGATGACCTGCCGCAAACGCGATTCGGCTTCGCTCGAAAGGCCGCGGTCAAGCAGCTCGCGCGTCGCTTCGATTTCTTCGACGAGCGCCGCGTGCCCCGCGCCGCTACGTAGTCGTCGCGCCTCCGACAGTTTGACGACACTCGAATTGGGTGCGGTGCGGTCTTGATCGGGGTTGTCACCGGACAAACGTGGTTTCATTAGCGAATTCCGTGTAGGGCGCTGGAGGTGCGCGTCGGGGCTCTTGGTTTACAAAATTTTCGTTAAATGGTTGGAGGAAGGAGCCAGCTTCCATGTTGAGCTGCTCCCTTCAGAACATTGCTAAAGGTCTGACCGTTCCAGACTTTAGCACATAACGGGAAAAGAACTCCACTTAGCTGCCAGGGACGAATGCAAAAGGCCGGCCCTCCCCTGCTGCTGGTCGCCGGTGGCCGCGCCGTGTTTCGGTAATGTGCTGAAGAAACTCGTACTTTCACCATTCGAGCACTCACCGCGCGACACATGAGACATTCAGCGGTGGTCTCACTCTTCGTGCATCCCGACCAACCCGCCGTGCGCGACGGGTGGAGCCTGCGAGGAGCAGCCAACGTCTCCCGATTCTTTCGCGGAGTTTTCTACCTCATCACAGAAAAACTGGAACAGTTGCAAAAAACTTGAGCCCATTCGATCTTTACCATCTCTTTCGTCTAGCGTGAGAGAAAGAACCGAGCAGCGCGCCGAATCGACAACTTCCTTTCGGAAGTTGATTTAATTCAGAGAGCGGGCGTAGTATCTGGCCGTTGATAATTTGTCTGCCGAAGTCGCTCGTCGCGCCGAAACCGGCGCGGGAGACGGGTGACACGGGGGAACCAGAGTCCCGGAAATGCGGGACACGGGGCGCATCACGAAGAGACACCAGAGATGGACTCCTCGCGTCGGACACTTCTCGGTCCAAGCCCGTCAGCTAACCTCGTAGGCGATCAGAGAAGGGCAACACCGCGACCATGCTTCCAGCCGGGCGCGGGGCAATTGATGCCCCGCGCCCGTTGTCGTGTGCGCGTAATTGGAGAAGAAACAAATGGCTACCCTGACAGCCCCGAAAAAGAGTTCAATAGGCCGCCTCCACGATTGGTTGCTCAAGGGGCAGGTCAAAGAAATCGAAGGTCCACATGAGAGGGAGGGCCAGCACCATGAGCATCCGTGGTGGAAGGTAATGTGCCTGACCGGCGTAGATTACTTCTCGACGCTCGGGTATCAACCCGGTATCGCGGCTCTGGCGGCCGGCGCGCTTTCGCCGATCGCCACGCTCATTCTGGTTCTGCTGACGCTGTTTGGCGCGCTGCCGATTTACAGCCGCGTCGCCGCCGAAAGCCCACACGGCGAAGGCTCGATCTCGATGCTCGAAAGTCTGCTCGCGCGCTGGAAAGGCAAGCTGTTTGTCCTCGTTCTGCTCGGTTTCGTCGCGACGGATTTTGTTATCACGATCACCCTCTCGGCTGCTGACGCCACCGCTCACGTCCTCGAAAATCCCTTTACCCCACACTTCTTCGAAGATCACCGGATCGGCGTTACGCTAGTGCTGGTCGCGTTCCTCAGTGCGATCTTTCTGAAGGGCTTCAAAGAAGCGATCGGCATTGCTGTGCTACTGGTCGGAATCTATCTGCTGCTGAACATCATCGTGGTAGGCCGAGGCTTGTACGAAGTCGCGGCTCACCCGGAAGTGTTACCCCGCTGGAAGGATGCGCTGCTCACGGCCCCGAATGTCAACGGCAACCCGCTCATGATGATCGGCCTTGCGCTGCTGCTCTTTCCGAAACTCGCCCTCGGATTATCGGGCTTTGAGACCGGCGTCGCCGTGATGCCGCTCGTGCGCGGAGACAAAAACGATACGAGCAAGAATCCAGTCGGCCGCATCCGCGATACGCGGAAACTGCTCAGAACTGCCGCGTTGATTATGAGCGTGTTTTTGATCACGAGCAGCTTTATCACGACCACCCTCATTCCGGCTGATGAATTTCGCGCCGCCAACACTCCCGGATTTCCGCCCCAGGCGGGAGAGGCCAACGGGCGCGCCCTCGCTTATCTGGCGCATGGATTCTTCGGCGACGTCTTCGGCACGGTCTACGACCTGAGCACCATCCTGATCTTATGGTTCGCGGGTGCGTCGGCGATGGCCGGACTGCTCAACATCGTGCCGCGCTACCTGCCGCGCTATGGCATGGCGCCCAACTGGGCGAAGGCGACGCGCCCGCTGACGTTGGTTTTTACGGCCGTCGCTTTTGCGGTCACGATCATCTTCAAGGCTGACGTTGATGCGCAGGGAGGCGCCTACGCGACGGGCGTGTTGGTGCTGATGAGTTCGGCCGCTGTCGCCGTAACACTATCGGTCTGGCGTCAGGGATCGAAGCGGTTGACGGTAGCGTTCCTGTTTATCTCGCTGGTGTTTGCCTATACGACCATCGTCAATATCATCGAGCGTCCGGAAGGCATCAAGATAGCTTCATTCTTTATCGGCGCGATCGTTGTCGCGTCCTTCCTGTCGCGGGTCTGGCGGACGACCGAGCTGCGCGTGGAAGATGTCATGCTTGACGAAACCGCCCAGCGGTTCATTGATGAGGCGCGGAGCGGCGAAATACGCATCGTCGCTAATCGGCGGGATCGCGGCGATGTCTATGAGTACCAGTTGAAAGAGCGAGAGAAGCGCGAGGACAATCACATCCCGACGCGTGATTCGGTGATTTTCTTTGAAGTACGGCCCGGCGATGCTTCGGAATTCTCGGGCGTGCTCAAGGTGAGAGGCGTTGATATTGACGGCTATCGGATACTTCGCACGAGAAGCCCGGCCGTCCCCAATGCCATCGCCGCGTTCCTGCTCTACCTGCGCGATTACACGGGAAAGATACCGCACATCTACTTCGGCTGGAGCGAGGGTAATCCGCTCGCCTACCTGCTCAAATATATCGCCTTCGGCGAGGGCGACACTGCTCCGGTAACCCATGAAGTCTTGCGTCAGGCCGAAGATGATCCCGAAAGGCGCCCGGTGGTTCATGTCGGGGGATGATGCGCGAGTAATGACCCGCAAATTTTTGCTGGCGAAGCGACTTTCACCCGGCACCGGCCTTCGCTCAGAGAGAGGAATCTCCGCCCGCTCTGACGGCAGCGACTCCACCGGCGCGCAAACGCCGCCGAGGCCGCAGGCCCTCGACGGTGATTGAGGTGCGACGTATCTGCCGTTGGTTCGGGTTACGACGCGCGTGGTAGCTTAACGACCCTGATCGTCTGCGTTGCGATTAGCGAGGAAGCACGAGCGGCAGTAGACGGGACGACCTTGCGACGGATAAAAGGGCACAGTAGTTTGTTGGTCGCACTGGGCGCAGTTGACGGAAACTTCGATGCGCTGTCGCATACCGGCGGCCTGCGCGGCGGCGATGGCGGCGAGGCGTTCATTCTTGGCCTGCTTGCACGGCTTGCAGCGCTTCGGTTCGTTCTTCAATCCCTTGTCATGAAAGAAGACCTGCTCGCCGGCCGTCCAGATGAAATCCTCTCCGCAGTCAACACAGTGTATAGTGCGATCTTGGAATTCCATCTCCGTATGGCCCCACTCTCCGTTTGTTCTACTCGTTGCGTATGCTTGTGACATGGCGGAAATTCCCCTACTGATTCGAACTCTCGGCGCTGGTCCTTGTTGAGAGAGGCCACCCGAGGAGTGATTTATTGTCAAACGCGGTTCGCCGCGAGGAAACTCGCCAATTGTAAATAATCGGGATGGCCGAGCTTTTGGCGATTGTATCAAGGCAACGCCCGCAGCGCCGCCGTAAAATTGCCGCTAGCTTCAGAACTGTCTCTAGCCTGCTTCTTCGTCGGGTCGCTACAAATAAACACTTTGTAGGCCCTTTGGCGACCTTGATTACAGTGCAAAGTATAACTATGACGAAATTGTGTCAAGGTCTTTGCGGAGGCTTTGCTGACCTTCTTGACAGCCGGTAGGGGTCGTGCCAGCATGCGCCCGCCCCTCATTCACTCTGTGCAAGGTCAGGAGATGCGCCCCGCATGAACGTTCTGGTGATCGGCTCCGGAGGCCGCGAGCACGCGCTGTGTTGGTCGCTGCACCAAAACGCGCGGGGGGCAGTGCGTCTGTTTTGTGCGCCAGGCAGCGCCGCCATCGCGGAAGTCGCCCAGTGCCTTCCGATCGGCGCTACGGATATCGCGGCGCTGTCGCGCTTCGCCACGGAAAAAAAGATTGACCTGACGATAGTCGGCAGTGAAGCGCCGCTTGCCGCGGGACTCGCCGATGAATTTGGGCGGATGGGCCTTGCCGTGGCTGGCCCGCGCCAGAAAGCGGCGCGCCTCGAAGCGAGCAAAGCGTTCGCTAAAGAGTTCATGGCGCGTCACGATATTCCGACGGCGCGCCACCGAGTGGCCGAGTCGGTCATGCAGGCGCGGGCCATTCTACAGAGCGGCGAATTCGGCGAGGAGAATACGCCCGTCGTGATAAAAGCCGATGGCCTCGCGGCGGGAAAAGGTGTCGTGGTGGCCACAACGCGCGCCGAAGCCGAAACAGCGGTCGAAGAATTGATGGTCGGCGGTCGCGTCGGCAGCGATGCCGCGCGGCGTGTGGTCATTGAGGAAGCACTCACCGGGCGCGAGGCATCGTTACTTATCTGGACGGACGGGCGCGACTACATATTGATGCCGGCGGCGCGCGATCATAAGCGGGTCGGCGAAAATGACACGGGCCCGAACACCGGAGGGATGGGGGCGGTTACTGCTCCGGATGTGCTTGATGAAGAGATGCAGGCCCGTGTCGTCAGAGAAATCGTCGAACCGACGCTCCAGGCAGCAGACGCTGACAAACTGGATTTTCGCGGTGTGCTCTTCATCGGTCTCATGCTGACTGAAGAAGGGCCACGCGTGCTCGAATACAATGTGCGTTTCGGCGATCCGGAAGCGCAGGCCATTCTCATACGCCTGCAAAGCGATCTCCTGGAGATTTTCGAGCGGGTCGCGCACGGAAATCTGGGTCGCCTGCGCGTCGAGTGGACGGATGAGTCTTCCGCGTGTGTCGTGCTCGCGGCGCGTGGTTATCCGGAGCGCCCGGAGGGCGGAGCCCGGATCGAGGGCCTCGAACGGGCCGTGCTGGAAGCACCGCGCGTCAAAATATTTCATGCTGGCACGCGTCGCGCCGAAGACGGTACTTGGCAAACGGCAGGCGGTCGCGTGTTGGGCGTGACGGCTTCTGGCGCGACCCTCGATCAGGCACTCGGCGACTGCTACCGGGCGATCGAGCGAATTCACTGGGACGGCATCCACTACCGACGCGACATCGGCAAATTCCGGTGACAATGAGCAATAGAGCGAGAAGCAATGACCCATCGCCAGTAATCCGCCCCGGCAAATAATGCCTGCGCTTGATGCTCTCCGCCTTCTGATTTTCCCGCTCTAGCGGCGCGCGCCCGAACCCTGTTATACTCGAAGGTAGAGCAAGGTCTTTGGACTCTTGAGATTTGAAGGTGCAACCCGGCGGCGCAAACTATCGTACAAGTTGCTTGATGGGGCGTCAGTTTTTCGAGCGCTGGAAGAGTGTTGAAGCGAGATCAAGCGGCGGGCCATGCCGGACGGGGCCGTCGGTTGGAGGATGAGGGAAATGGGACTTTTGGCCAGAATGAAACGTTCTTTGCGCGCGCTGTTCGGTGGCATTGTGGAGAGGACCGAAGACCCCGAATTGTTACTTCAGCAGACTATTCGCGATATGCGCGACCGCGTCCCGGAGTTGAACAACTCCGTCGCCCAGGTGATGGCCACAGAAAAGCTTCTGGCCCGCTCGAAAGAACAACTCGAAGCGAAAGTCGTCGACCTTGATTCGAAGATCAAAGCGGCCATCAAAATGAATCGCGATGATATCGCGACCGCCTATATCGGTCAGTTGCAGCAGGCGCAGCTCGATCTGCAAAAGACCTCGCAGCAACTGGAATACGCCGGGCAAGCATCAAAACAGGCGCTCAAGGCGCGGGATAACTACGTGCTGCAGATGCAACGGCGGACGGCCGAGGCGATGCAGCTGATCAATCAATCGAAGCAGGCAAAGTTGCAGGAGCAACTCGCGCAGACGATGGAATCATTCCAGCTCGGCGACGATGCTTCAACTTTTAATGAGATGCGCGACAAAATCGATCGTCGCTCGGCCGCCGCGGAAGCCAAAATGCAGCTTGGCACATCATCGGTTGATACGCAGATGCAGGAGATCGAGCGCGAGGCGATGGATATGCAGCTGCAGGATAAGCTGCTCAATTATAAACGCGAGATGGGGATGCTGCCCGCAGCCAGGAGCGGCGCGCCCGCCGCGCTTCCGTCCGCAGATGAAAAGAGCACGTCGGATCATAACCACGCGCTGCTTAATGAATAGACAGAACTCAAGTTTCATTAAATTATCTTCAGCAGTAGATATTGTTATGGCGGAGAGAAAGATAGATCTCCAGTATCTAAAAGAAGCGCTCAAAGAACCGGTCAATTTCTGGGGAATGGCCGGTTTTGCGGTCGCCGCTGCTTACACGCAGTCGGTCATCCCGTTAGCGGCGGCACTCGTGACGGAAGGAATGTATCTCGCGACCGTTCCGGCCAGCTCGCTTTATCGTCGCTATATTGACGCGCGCAATAGGAAGCGTCTGTACGAGGAGCGGAAGACTCAGCGCGAGAAAATGATCGAGAGATTTGACCCGCGCGAGCGCGAGGCCGTGCTGTATCTGAAATGGTTGAAGTCGCAGATCTTCGAAAATTATCGGAAGTTCACGGGTGCGAAAGAAATTCCGGCAAACATTCATAGCCTCGAACAGCGCTGGGAAGATTTCGTTGATTTGCTCGACGTCTATCGCCGTCGCAAGAACCACCTGCGTTCGATTAATCGCCAGGCCGTACAGAATCAATTGACACAGGCCACCCGCTCGGTTGAAAGCTCGCCGGATGAACGCGCCCGCCGGGTGCAGCAGGCGAATGTCGAGATTTTGAAGCGTCGCCTCGCGGCCTTCAGCGAACTCGACCGTTCCGTCAAACTCGTCGAAGGGCAATTGCAGTCAATCGAGAACTTCTTCGGCCTCGTCAACGATCAAGTCGTGACGCTGCCGACGCCCGAAAGAGTATCTTCTCTCGACTTCGAGCAGTTGAGCGATTCGATCGCGATGACCAAACAGATGCTCGAGGAAACTTCAGACGTGATCGGCTCTCTCGATAATCACAACCGTGAAATCGGCAATTACGATCTCCTGATGTCAAATCCCTCTTCAGGAAAGTAAAGCGCGGACGAAAGCATAGTGCTCAGACCGCGCTTCCTCCTCGCCGCTTTAATCATCCCCGACGACGCGGTGTTGCAGAATATCCTCCAGCGTCGCTTCTCCGATACGATACGTCGAATTGCAAAAGTGACAGGTCATGGCTGCTCCCCTGTCTTCGTACAGCATCGCTTTCAGCTCGGCCTGTTCAATCGAGGAGATAAGAGATACTGCGCGCTCGTAAGAACACGAACAGGCGAAGCTCACCGCACGCTCGACGAGCACTTCAAATCCCACATCACCCAGGGCCGCGCGCAGCATGTCCGCGGGACGCGCGCCTTCACGGATCAGGGTCGTCGTGTGCGGCGTGCGGTCAATAGACGACTCGATGGCGGCGACCAGTTTTTCATCGGCGCCGGGCATGATCTGAATCATCAAGCCGCCGGCGGCTTCGATGAAAGTATCGCCGCCAGAGCGCGCGCGGATCAGCACGCCGAGCAGCACGGCCGAAGGAATCTGCTCAGACTTCGCCAGGTAATATGCGAAGTCCTCACCGATCTCGCCGGACACAAGCGGCACCGACCCACGGTATGGCTCGCGATAAAGCCCGATCTCGTAGCCCGATTCATACGTCACATAGAGCATCCCGTTGCCGACCACAGCTCCGACATCAAATTTACCCTTCTTGTTAAGCGGTACGTCGGCTTGCGGGTTGCGTACATACCCGCGTACCTCCCCTCGCGCATTCGTCTCCGCCGTGATGCCCCCGACCGGACCGTCGCTGATGATCTGAACGGTCAGGCGATCGAATTCTTTCAGCCCGGCTCCCAGCAGGAGCGTGCCGGTCAGTGTGCGGCCCAGAGCTGCCGCGACCGTATGCGAGGTGTGATGCCTTGCCGCCGCTTCCGCTACCGTGTGCGTTGTGACCGCCGCCATACAGCGTATGCTCCCATCGGCCGTGGTCGCGCGCGCGAGCGTATCGCCCGGGACCCTATTCATCTGTGCGTCCAATATTCTCTCCCCCTCGATTCGTCTCTGAATATTCTTTCGCCAGGGCTAGCGCCGCGAAAAACGCCCGGTTCACATTCTGCCCGTGCGTCGCCGCGTTCGACAAGTCGGCCGGCGGGGATTTACTGGAATAATGGCAGTTCGTGTTTGACGACGTATCAAGGGGCGTAAAAGAGGCTTTTCAGAGGCCGATCGAAGCGCGGATACAAGTTGAAGTAGATTCTCAAAGTATCCATTCTATGGGACTGTAAAGAAAGATAGGTACAACATATTGGGCCAAGCTCTTGACAGCCCCCGGCGGGCTATGTATACTGCGCTCCGCTCGGATGAGAGGGGTCGCTTGGCGGGGGCATGCTCGATTTGGAGCGTTCTCGGCAGGGGAGTCTTTCTCGCTCAGAACATACAGACCAACCACACTTTCGAAACACATTCTGAAGAATTGGGGCTCCGGAGGCGAGGCTCCAAATCTTTTTGGAGACACATCATAACGCCTCGCGCCCCCCACGAGCGCGGGAAAGGCAAACAGACAGTGAGCACCGCAATCGGGCCGAACGCACCCAAAGGAAATCCCGCTGCCATAAATATCACTGGCGCTTCCCGCCAGCCGCGTGAGGACGCGCTCGGCTTGAATGCGCATCGCGTCATCAGCAAACGCTATTCGTTGAAGGATGCTAGTGGAAATCCGATCGAAGAATGGTCCGACATCGTGCGCCGCGTCGTCGGTCATGTCAGCCTTGCCGAAACTGATCCGCAAAAGCGCGACGAGTTCTACGGCGCGATGTCTGAGATTATGTTGCGGCGTGAGTTTGTTCCGAATACGCCCTGTCTGGTCAACGCTGGCAAGCCCTCGGGGCAACTCGCCGCGTGCTTTGTGCTCGACGTGCCGGATTCGATTGCGGGCATCATGAAAACGGCGACCGACGCGGCAATCATCCATCAGACGGGTGGCGGCACCGGTTTCACATTCGAGAAGCTGCGCCCGGCCGGCGCGATGGTACGCTCCACGCATGGTGTTGCCAGCGGTCCGGTCTCTTTCATGAATATCTTTAATACGACGACCGACACGGTCAAACAGGGGGGCGTGCGGCGCGGTGCGAACATGGGCATCATGAGGGTTGATCACCCTGACATCCTCCGCTTCATCCATGCCAAAAATGATCAGCACTCGCTCACCAACTTCAATATTTCGGTTACTGTTAGCGATCGTTTCCTGCGGGCGGTGAATAATCATGAGTGGTACCAGCTAAGCTTCGATGGCGTGGAGTGGAATGAGTCTGTCTATGACCCGGTGGCGAATGACGACTACGCCATTTATCGCCGCCCCGACGGCTCGATCATCACCTTCCGTGATAAAGCGGCTCATGCCGCAACAGATTTCTCGAATGCGTCGCGCGAAGACCCGCCGCGTCCCGGCATGGTTTATGCGCCAGACATCTGGAACCGCATCGTCGCTTCGGCGCACGCTTATGCTGAACCGGGCGTGATCTTCATTGATGAAATCAATCGTCATAACCACTTGTTGAACTCGATGGGGCCGATTTACGCCACAAATCCATGCGCCGAGCAGGCGCTGCATTTCAACAACTCTTGTAACCTCGGCTCGATTGACCTGGCGAAGTTCTACGATCCGGAGACGCGCGTTGACTGGGAGCGGCTTGCCGAGGCGACGCGTTTATGTACGCATTTCCTCGATAACGTGATCGATGTGTGCTCGTGGCCGCTTCCTGAAATTGATGATGTCGTGAAGCGGACGCGCCCCGTCGGCCTCGGCGTGATGGGATTCGCCGATCTCTGTCTGCAACTGAAAATCTCTTACGGGTCGCCCGCTTCTATTGATTTGATGGACGAGGTGATGGGATTCGTGCGTAAGGAAGCATGGCTGGAGTCGTGCCGGCTCGGCGCGGAAAAGGGCGTCTTTCCGGAGCATCGGCCAAATAAAGAGGTATACGATAAATTCTTGCGTGATGAAATCGGTATCCCCGAGGATATGCTCACGCCGCGCAATTACGAGGTGACGACCATTGCGCCGACCGGCACGATCTCGCTTGTCGCCGAAACCTCTTCGGGCGTCGAGCCCAATTTCTCCTGGGCGTATGTGCGCGAAGATACGATCGGTAAACGCACCTACGTCCACACGCTCGCCGCGCGCGCCCTCGGAAACGATGTTGATCAGAGCGATCAGGAGTCAATTGATCGCGCCGCCGAGCACGTCGTCACGCACGAACGGGAGCTCCCGGATTATTTTATCTCGGCGATGTCAATCACCGCCGAGCAGCACGTGCACGTCCTGGCCGCGGCACAGCGCCACGTTGATAATGGCGTGTCGAAGACCTGTAACGGGGCCGCGACCGACACGGTGAGGTCGGTCGATGAGCTCTACAGGCTGGCGCGCGAACTGGGTTGCAAGGCCGTCAGCTACTATCGCGACGGGTCGCGCGCTTCGCAGGTATTGACAGCCGTGAAGGGTACGGAGCAAAAGGGTGAAACGGCTTGCGATCCGGTCGCCGTCGCGGCGGCGGCAATGACAGAGACGCAGACGGAAAACGGCGCGCGGGCGGTCGCGCCGGATGCTCCTGGGGCGGTAACGGCGGCAGCAGCCTTGTTACCGGGTGTGGCATCAGCCGCACAGGAAGCGCGGGTCGCGCGCCCGCGCGAGTTGTCCGGGGCCACCTGGCAGATACCTTTCGATGGACAGAACCTCTACGTGACGGTTAATCACGACGGGCAGATGATTCTGGAAGTGTTTGCAACCGGGCCGATCTCCGGCGGAGTCGGCCTGCTTGCTTCCAAGATGCTTCGTGGTGGCTTCGACGCGCGCGAAGTCGCGCATAGTTTGAACAAGGTGACGGGCACACACTCCGTCTGGTTCAATGAACGGCTCCTGACCAGTCCCGAACAGGCTGTCGCCGAGTGCATTATGCTGACCAGTCGGCGCCTGCAGAGCCAACCCGACTCGGCGCGCGCCGCCGCCACGGTCGGCAAGCAGCAGGCCGTGGCGACAGCAGGTGAGATCGGCTACAGGGGTTATTCGATGATCGGCGTCTGCCCGGAATGCCGCGGGCAACTCGAGCACGCCTCCGGCTGCGATTTCTGTCGTGACTGCGGCTATTCCAAGTGTAAATAGCCGCCACTCTAAACTAAATTTTCCGGCAGAGCGGCCACCAACGAATGGTGGCCGCTCTGTTCATTAACGAAACTCTGCGGCCGCGTCCTTCGACTTGTATGAGAATCAGTGGCGGTCTTAGCCCTCGGTCACTAACAGTTTTTCGTGAGGTCCTGATTTAGCACGTGTCTCCCGCCTCTTCTCCCGCTCCACCGGCGGCTTCAGGCAGCAACGCGCCGTCGCGCGCCTCATCTTTTGCGGCGCTCGGCCATCGTGATTTTCGCCTCTTCTGGGCCGGGCAGTTCGTTTCGATCACGGGCTCGCAGATGCAGCTGGTGGCGATCAACTGGCATGTTTACCTGCTGACGAAATCAGCGCTGGCGCTTGGTATGATCGGGCTCGTGCGCGTCGTGCCGATAGTCTTGTGCTCGCTCGCGGGCGGTGTGGCGGCCGACGCGTTCGATCGCAAACGCCTGATGCTCATCACGCAAAGCATCATGCTTGGGAGCGCCGCCCTGCTCGCACTGGTTACCGCGTCGGGGCTCAGCGCCGTCTGGCCGATCTATCTGCTGACGGCGATCTCGTCCGCCGCCAGCGCCTTTGACACACCGGCGCGGCAGGCGCTTCTGCCCGCGCTCGTGTCCGGCCGCGACTTCCCGAATGCCGTCAGTCTGAGCTTCGTGGCTTTTCAGATTGCGATGGTGGTGGGGCCGATGCTCGCCGGGTTGGTTCTCGCCTCATCCGGGCCGGCCATCGTGTACGCCATCAATGCCGCGTCGTTTCTCGCGGTGATCGTCGCGGTTCTGATGATCCATGCGAGCGGCAGGGAGGCAGCCGGAGGGAGCGGGGCGATGAGTTTCGCGGCGCTGACCGAAGGGCTCAGGTTTGTATGGCGCACGCCGATCATCGTGCAAACGATGACGCTCGATTTCGTCGCCACTTTTTTCGCTTCGGCGACTGCACTGTTGCCGATCTTCGCGGCCGAGATTCTGCGCGTCGGCGTGCGTGGGCTCGGAATGCTGGCGGCGGCGCCGGCCGCCGGTGCGGTGATCGCCGGGCTTTTCATGGCGCGCACAGGGAAGTGGCCGAAGCCCGGCGCCGCCGTCCTGGTCTCGATCGCCATCTACGGTGCAGCGACGGTCGGCTTCGGACTCTCGCGCGTGTTCTGGGTCTCGCTGGTGATGCTCGCGCTAACGGGCGCAGCCGATACGGTGAGCACCGTGATTCGTCAGACCATCCGGCAACTCGTCACGCCGGATCGTTTGCGTGGCCGCATGACCTCGGTCAATATGGTCTTTTTCATGGGTGGACCCCAGCTCGGGGAGCTGGAAGCCGGGCTTTTAGCGTCTGCTGCCGGCGCGCCCTTCTCGGTCGTGATCGGCGGTATCGGTTGTCTGGTGGCCGTGACACTGGCGCTGTTCAAGGCGCGCGCCCTCTTGAATTACGAGCTTGAGACGCATCGGGATGCGCCATCCTGAGGGCCGCGCGGGCGTTCACTAATCCATCTTTTCTTCTTGCGACGCTTGGCGGCTTGTGCTTACCATACGGTGTGCGAGAGCCTGCCAGTAAAAAACTTTCAGTGTGCCACAGATGACTGACCAGTGGTTGCTACAGGAAACGAATACGCATCAGGATCATGTTATAGCGCACGTCATCGGCGCGACGATCCTCGGCTTCTTCGAGGACGGCTCCGTTTCCCCGTTTTTGTATAACCAGCCTTTGTTGGAAATCACTTTTATACTTTTATTGCTGAATA
>JANOGZ010000872.1:0-4418 GCA_031406255.1 Pyrinomonadaceae bacterium
AGGCCCACACGGGCTTTTCCCCACTGCCGGCCGTGCCGGCAGAGTTGCGCGGGATTATCCGCGAGGAGACAGCAGCCAATGGAACCGAAGGCGTGCTGCCGGGCAGGGTGATGCTGGACGAAGCGTTCACGGAAGAGACAATGAAGGCCTCACTTCGACAGCGGTACCCGGTTGTGCACATCGCGAGCCACTTCGCATTTCAGCCAGGGAACGAAACGGATTCGTTTTTATTGCTTGGCGATGGCCGGCGCATATCTCTGGCAGAGATCAAAACTTCAGTGAATCTTTTCGGCGGGGTCGAGCTTCTGACGCTCTCGGCCTGCGATACGGCGACGGGCGGCGCGGGCGCGGACGGCAGAGAAGTCGAGGGTTTCGGCGTGCTCGCCCAGCGGCAGGGAGCGAAGGCAGTAGTGGCGAGCCTGTGGCCAGTGGCGGATCGCAGCACCCGTCTGTTAATGCAGGCGTTCTATCGTGTGAGGGAAACGCAAGCCGGAATGCCGAAAGCGGAAGCACTGCGGCGGGCGCAACTGGCACTGCTGCGCGGAGAAGTGAAAGGATCGGAAGCTGATGATCTGCGGCGGCCTGTCGGAATAACCTCTTCCGGCAGCGATGAAATGATCTCTACCGCGAAGCAAGGATTTACGCGTGATCCGAAAGCTCCATACGCTCACCCCTATTTCTGGGCACCGTTCATCATGATCGGAAACTGGCGGTGAAAATGTGCTAGAGATGCCATACCGCTCAGCCTGATAAGGACAAGTGCGCTCAATTTATAATCGCTCCATGGATGCCCCGCGACATTAGTGTGATACTTTAGAAACTTTTTGTTGACATTTCCGGCCGATGAGTTTACTCTCCACGTGCTCTCAAAACTAGCGGATCTACTTTTTAGTCTTCTAAATACAGGATCCCCGTAACTTCCCCGCTCGCGAGAGTCTTTACTCGCCAGCCTTACATTAGGAATCTCCACATAGAGGGATGGAGCGATGCGTTCCCTCGCCGCAGCATACATTTTATTAATTACTGTTTTTTCGGGTTGATAAGGCGACGGCACGGCGAAGAGATTTTATCGCTGATATCTGTTTTGAAGACACTTCGAGAGCTTTCCGAGTATTTCCTGGCAACCCTTCAATTATCGTCCGCCGCGCCGAGGTAGCGCAGGGGGTTTATTCCTTAACCTGCCTGTCTCTGGAGGTTGCTCCTGAGAGTCTCCGTGCGCGTTCCATCGTTCCTATAGTTGAGCATCCTTGTTCAGCCCGTGTTTAAACAGCCTCGATTTGTCGGCACTAACTATAACTGTCAGCGAACAGTTCAGGAGGAGTAAGAGATGAAGAGTAAAGTGAGATGGATTATGATCAGCGCCGTGGCTCTGCTTCTATTGCTGCCGGTTCACGCGCTGAGTCAAGAGAGAACTAAATCTGCACCGCAGGTATTGGGAACCGACGGCGCTCCGGCTAACCAAGATATTTTTGTGGCTCCGAGAGTAATGGAGAGTCAGCGCATCAGCAGCAGCAGCAGCGACGCTCTCGGATCGGGGAGCACGGTAGAGATCAGACCAGCTTCTCCGACCCGAGTGAGCAACTGCATCCCATTCGGCAATAATACTTTCTTTGGGTACACAGGCTTTATTTACCGCGACGTGCCCCCATTCGTTCTGTCCCCAGGTAACATGATCCGCTTCGACCTGGGCGCTCAAAACAACCAGCCCACGCGGCGCAACATCTACTTCGCGGTCGCAAATAAGAACCCATCGCCAGCTGTTATCGAAGGAAATAATGTGGCCAGTCAGGGTGTCCGGGCGCTTAACTGGGTCAAGGTCGTCTCTGATACCCAGACGCCCCTGAACTCGCTCGGTAACTTCGTTAAAGATGACTACGAACTGGCTTATACCGCAGAGCAGTCGTTCAGCTTTCCGGGAGGAGGCTTCATCGTCGGTGTCGGTGGCTCTCCTCCGGGAGACTACGCAGACGGCGATTGTGACCAAGTACTCGTCGTGACAGACTCCGCTGATGCCAATGGGCGTTTCTACTCGCGATTCTTCTTCAAGCCCGATCAGACGCTGGAAGTATTAGATGATATTACTGGCGGCGGCTCCGCTGTTGAACTGGGCGGAATTATTATTGAGGCCAACGACCCGTGTGCGAATGACACTGAGGGTCCGATGATTACCGGCGCGTCAGCCAGTCCTTCGAGTTTGGGTCCGCCGAACCATCGGATGGTCGATGTTACGGTCAACTATAGTGTGACGGACAACTGCGATCCGGCATCACTTATTACTACTACTCTTAGTGTCACGAGTAACGAATCCGTCAATGGTCGTGGGGACGGCAATACTACTTCTGACGCAGAGGTTGTGGATGCGCATCGTGTGCGGCTGCGCGCCGAGCGGTCAGGCACCGGTAGCGGGCGCATCTACACTATCATCATTACTGCCACTGACAGTAAGGGCAACTCGTCGAGCCAAAATGTAACGGTGTCGGTTCCCCACGATCGAAGATGAGGAGTACACTCTAAGGTTCCGGAGCAAAGAATCCGGAGCAAAAGTTCGATAGAAGGGCCACAACAGAAATGCTGTGGCCCTTCGCTTTTATCACCACACCTGTGATCGGGAATGAACGCGCGCCGCCCTCGCGCAGACGGAGCGGATCAACTGCAGCGGATATTAACTGAAGCGGCGCGCTCATTTGGTTCGTTCACGCATCGCTTGCGCAGCGTAGCCCCGCGAAGGCGATGCGGAAGTGGCGGCGGAAGAAGTTGCGGAACGATGTGCGGAGCACGGAGGGCCTGGTCGCCCATGACCCGCCTTTGAGGACGCGGTGGTCGCCATCAAACCATGTTTCGGAATACTCCGGATAGGGAAACGCCTCGAAGCCGGGAAAGCCCGCGAAAGCATCGCTCGTCCATTCCCAGACGTTGCCGGTCATATCCAGACAACCGTAGGCGCTCGCCCCGTCGGGGAAACTCCCGACCGGAGTGGTGTTCCAGAAGTGGTTACCGAAATTACAGAGCGCGGGCGTCGGGTTCTCGTCGCCCCAGGCGAAGCGGCGTTTGCGTCCCCGGCCATCAGTCGCCGGATCCCATGAAGCGGCCTTTTCCCACTCGGCTTCGGTCGGCAGACGCTTTCCCGCGAAACGCGCGTACGCTTCCGTCTCATACCAGCTGACGCCGCAGACCGGGTGCCGCGGGTGCAGCGCGGTCTCTTCGAACATCGTGCGGGCGCACCAGCTCGTTCCGTCTTCTCTCGACCAGTAGAGCGGGCGCGTCCAATTCTCGCGCGCGCGCCATGTCCACCCTTCATCGCTCCACCACTCGCGGCGCTCGTATCCGCCTTCTTCGATGAACCGCGCGTATTCTTCATTGGTCGTCAGCAGGCGATCAATCTTGAACGCCGGAACGAAGACCTCCCGCGCGGGGCGTTCATTATCATATGCGAAGGCATTCCAGACTGATCCCATCTCGAAGAATCCTTCGGGTACCGTCACCATCCCTTCCGCCGGTGGCTGCGAAGTCGGAGGATCGGCTCCGGGCGCAGCGGGAAGTTTATCAACTGGCAGGGGGCGCGGCGGACCGGTTTTTTTCGACGGATCGAGCAGGTGGAGCAGGTAGGCGAGCGTCTCCTGGTGCTGCTGTTCGTGTTCGAGAACCAGATGGAAAATATAAGCGTCGCGCAGCAGCGGATCAGAATCATCGAAACTGACATCCGCAAGGCACGCCAGCGCGCGGCGCCGAACGCTCGCCAGGAACTCCTCCATCTCGCGTCGTGAGGGCAGGTCCTTTGATTCTTCGCGCGGCGTTTTGATCGGATCGAAGAGGCGTTCATAACGCTCATCGGGCGCGCCCTCGCCCCTCAGCTTTTGCAGAATCCAGTAGGCTTCAAAAACCCCGATGTGCGCCAGATGCCAGATTACGGGCCGAAATCCGCCGCCGGGGCTTTCGTGCAAATCCTCTTCGCGCGCCAGATCGAAGAGTTCGAGCGTTGCGGCGCGCGCCGTCGTCAATAGTTGGGCGATCTCTTCCGCCTGTGGGTTGGCCATATTCTCTTCTGCTCAAAATGCCGGCACGCTTCCACGCCTTGTGACAAAAACATACGCGCCGCGTGTTGTCCGTGAGATTCAATAGGCTATTATAGCAACCTCGGAAAATAAAAGCCGGGCGCGTCCAGAGCGGTGAGCCGAGCACGCGCCCGCTCCCAACTTCATCGCCGACGACGACGTGCCGGAAAGAGAAGATTCAGGAGAAAGAGAGCAACGAATGCCGCAGCGAGCGCCGCACAAAGCTTCGGGCGATGATTCCGCTGAACGTCTCCGGATCCACAAACTCGTCCACGAAGATACGCGCGCGGGGTTCGCCGAAGATGTGCGCCGCGGGCTCGCGCGGGCGCCCAAACAATTATTTCCGAAATACCTTTACGATGAACT
>JANOGZ010000146.1:0-4546 GCA_031406255.1 Pyrinomonadaceae bacterium
CGACTCGAGCACTTATAACATCATCTCGTGGCGCGGTCTGGATAATCCCACCTACTATTCGATGAAGACCTTGATGCCCGCATCATGAAAGGCTTTGACCATCGCCTTGAATTCTCTGGTCGGGCCGCCCACCGATTTATCGTAAGCATAGCGCCGGTCGGGCGCGAAATAGTTGAGCGTCGCATATCCCCAGTAATTGTCTCCGCTGGTGCTGGTCGGATCTACATCATTGGTGTCGTTCTGTGTTTCCTGAACGGGCAGGAACTCGACG
This sequence comes from Pyrinomonadaceae bacterium, assembly GCA_031406255.1. GTDB lineage: Bacteria > Acidobacteriota > Blastocatellia > Pyrinomonadales > Pyrinomonadaceae > JANOGZ01. Next base: position 272 of record JANOGZ010000146.1, read on the forward strand.
GCCGTCACACCGAGGCTCGCCAGATAAGAAGCTTTCAGCCCCGCGCCCTTATAAGTTCCACGGTATGCGGCGCTGATACTCGGATCATTCTGTGTGAGACCGCGCACATGCACTTCGTAGATGATGTCATCCTTGAGCGCCCGCGTGGATTTAATGCCGGTGCTTACCGAATCACCCTTGAGAACGATTCCTTTCGGCGCGGACGGGCCGGAATCATCAGTGCGGTAGGACGGGCCGGAGGCATAGGGCGTCCCGCCCGGCTGGCTCGGCGTGGTCGGGTCATGGCTGATCTCAAGGGCATACGGGTCGAGGAGCAGCTTGTTCGGATTGAAACGATTTCCGTTGGCATCAACATCGGAGATGAAGCCGGTCGCGGAGCCCTTCGTCCAGCTCGAGCTATACGGCCAATTCGGGCCCCACGCGCGGTAGCCGTAATAGACCGTGCCCGTAACGCCGTAGCTATTCTGGAGCGTCGAGACGGAAGCCGTCTTCGACCAGACGTTCGTGGTCGCATCTTTGACCATCACATACTTGACCCTCTCCTGATAACCCGACGCATACTTGTAGATATACAGCTCGATGCGTGTCGCGCGGGATGAATAGACGCGAAAGGATATGTTCGTGTTCGTCGGATCATACTTCGCGCCGAGATTCAGCGAGTTGATGGCGGCCGGCGCCGGCGCGCGGTTGGCAAAGAAGATCAGCAGAAAGAACGCGGCCAGCAAACCAAGCCGCCACTTCGGCGCGGCTGAACCGGAGAGAGAAAACTTAGACATAACCGTTAGCAGTCCTTCTAAATATTATCTCGAACGAACACCCGGTCGTTTCGCGAAAACCCGTCTGACCGGGCAGGCAAAATTGACTTGGGGAAGTCTGAGAACAGCGAACTATCGCTTGAGGGCCCGACACCCGCATCGAGGAGGAGCGGGGAGCATACATGAATGTAGCCGGAATTTCCACACCGACACCGAGACAATATAGATCGAAGAAGTCTCGGTTATTTGCCGACGAAATCCGCTCGGGCGGCGGGCGTGTGAGCTTTCAACCGCGCCACCGACCCACAACGTATTCGCTTCGCTCCTCCTGCTCGCCGGCGTGCCACATCACGAAGAAGAGGCGGTACTGATCGGGGTCGGTAAGGGTAATGAAGCGTCCTCCCCATCCCTCATCAGCCGGCGGCTGAACTTCAATGCCGCGCCCTTTCAATTGTGAGTAGTAAACGTCCACATCGGCGACGCCGAAAAAGAAGTGGACGCCGCGTCCGCGCCTCACCATCGTTATCGGATACTGCGCCAGCATGATCCGCAGACGCCCGGCGCGCAGCGTCGCCATCGGCGGTTCCGCCTCCGGCGTCATCGTTTCCACCTCAAAGCCGAGCTGCTCGTGGTAGAACGCGACGGATTCTTCGAGGCTATTGACCTCCAGAAACAACAGATCAAGTCCCGTTAAATTCATCTCATCTAAATCGCGCTCATCACCAGATAGACGCCGTAGACGCCGCCGGCGACGATCGACCAGAATACTGTCTCCTGCGCCCATACGTAGCGGCGCGCGGGGTGTGACGGTGCGAAGCCCTCGCGCGCGTACGCCAGCGCCGCATGGGCCATCCAGACACCCATGAAAACGACAAATACGGCGAGGATGCCGAGCGGCCAGAGAAACCAGATATATTGAAATCGCACCAGAAATAAAAGCGCCAGCCCGGCAAACAAACAGAGCACCGCAAACACGATGCGGCCGCTGAAGGCATCGGCCTGCGCCGCCGGGGTACTACTGCGCGGCGGCGGCGCCCACATATCCATCGGCGGCGGCTGACTATCGCGCGATTCGTCGTAGGCGCGGCGCGCCGCTTCATTTCCGAGCACACGGTACGCTTCGTTGAGCGTCTTCATCTCTTCCTCGTCGCCGCCACGATCCGGATGATGGCGCACGGCAAGGCGTTTGTAACAGCGTTCGATCTCGGCGGGTGTGGCGTTATCCGCAGCGCCTAAGATCGAATAGTAGTCTCTCTCGGCTTCGGGCTGCTGACTCATCTCGGTCGCTCCGACGAAAGTTTCGCTTGGCTGATCAGCGACACCATATTACTCGAAACCACCCCCGTCACCGAATCTTTCCACGCCGCGCCCCGAGAGCATTGGCTGGCGCGGTCACTCACGTCAGGCGCGCCCGCTGGAAACGGCGTTTCATGCTAATCTTGAGCAACCCTTTGCGATCGACGCATTTAAAGGCAGGCACGGGACATGGCGCTACACTTTGCACCAGGAGATGATTTAGTCTTTCAACTCGAAAGCGGTTTCGGCCTCCTGCGTGTGCTGGCCGTCGAAGTGCGCGGGACGGAAACCGTCTGGCATCTCCTCGTCTATGAAGATTTTTATCCCGATGTGGAAACGGCCGAGGCGGCGCTCGGCGGAGACGCCCCGTTGAGCGTCCGCAATGCGCATCTGGCGCTGACCGATCACGCGCTGGAAAAGACCCCGGCCGCGCGCCTCGGTAACCGCCCCGTCACCGCGGGTGAACTGGAGCCCTTTCGGGCGTGGGCTGAGACGGGCGGCGAGGTCCATGACCGCTCCGTGTTGCTCATGCTCGGCCTCCGTTGATCTCTGTGCTCTGGCGGCGCGTTTCGTCCGTGAGGCGATCGCGGTGTGAGTTCCCAGGATAAATCTTCACTAAAGCTTCACCATAAACCGAATAACAGGCAAATTCGCCCGTGTTTTCGCGTTTCTTCATGGTTTGAGGACGATCTTGATGCAGTTGTCTACCCGATGTTTGAAAGTCGCATAGCCTTCCGGCGCGTCCGTCAAACGCATGCGGTGCGTAATGACAAAGGACGGATCAATCTCGCCCTGCTGGATCTTGGCGAGCAACGGGCGAACGTAACGATGAACATGTGTCTGTCCCATCTTGAACGTGAGCCCCTTGTTGAAGGCGGCGCCGAAAGGAATCTTATCGAGAAAACCACCATACACGCCGGGGATCGAGACGGTGCCGCCCTTCCGACAGGCGTTGATCGCTTGCCGCAGCGCGTGCGGACGATCGGTCGCCAGAAACAACGCGGCCTTCACCCGATCGTACAGGGCATCAACGCTCGTTCCGTGCGCTTCCATCCCGACCGCTTCAATACAGGCGTCGGGTCCACGCCCCGCTGTCATCTCCTTCAACTTATCGAAAATGTCTTCGTCGTTGAAATCAAGCGTCTCCGCCTTGCCATCCCTCTCAGCCATCGCCAAGCGGTCGGGCACGCTGTCGATCGCGATCACGCGCTCCGCGCCGAGCATGAACGCGCTTTTGATCGCAAACTGCCCGACGGGGCCGCACCCCCACACCGCGACCGTATCACCCTTCTGGATATTGCAGTTCTCCGCCGCCATATAACCGGTCGGAAAGATATCAGTGAGAAACAATACCTGCTCATCCTGGAGCTCATCCGGAATCTTGAAGGCGCCGACATCGGCAAAGGGCACGCGCACATATTCCGCCTGCCCGCCCGCATACCCGCCGAGCATATGCGAATAGCCGAAGAGTCCTGACGGCGAAAAACCGTACAACTTCTCAGCCATCCCCGCGTTCGGATTCGAGTTATCGCATGCCGACCACAATTCCTGTTTGCAGAAGAAGCAGTTGCCGCACGCGATCGTGAAAGGGACGATGACGCGATCGCCCTTCTGCAAATTCCTGACCTCGCTTCCCATCTCGATCACCTCGCCCATGAACTCATGACCGAGGATGTCGCCCTTCTGCATCGTCGGGATATAGCCATCCAGGAGATGAAGATCGGAGCCGCAGATGGCCGTCGTGGTGATTTTAATAATCGCGTCGCGCGGATTGAGTAGCTTCGGATCCGGCACGTCTTCGATCCGCACATCGTTTTTGCCGAACCAGCATAGTGCTTTCATCTGTTCCCTTTGTTCCCTTCCCGTGAATATGAGAAAAGGCAGAAGACGATCGGAGCAAAAGCCGGAGAAGCAGACCTTCTCTCATTCCGCCCGTCCCTGCCTATTGTTTTTACGTTGGTTTATCTGCTGGATGAAGCGCTGCGTCCCGAAGGCTGTCCCTGCGTGGTCGCCCGCTCGCCCGTTTCTATCACCTGCTTGAACCGACGCAGGTCTTCCTCGATCTGTTGATCGGGCGCTTCGCCGAACAACCTGGCGATGGCCGCGCCGACTACTCCGCCCGGCGGGTCATATTGGAGCACCACTCTGACTTCCGTGCCGCGCCCGTCGGGAGCCTTTGTGAAGCGTACCGATCCGGCGTTGTCAACATCCGCCCCTTCGAGCG
>JANOGZ010000188.1:0-10228 GCA_031406255.1 Pyrinomonadaceae bacterium
CCCGGCTATTGGCGCAGTAACACCAAGGTTCGAGTAGGTTACATTGCTGGTAGTAATAAGATTGTCACCTGGTTGAGCAAGATCAGCATCCTGGCGGATTGCTTTCGCCACTGTCACTGCGGCGCTGACGTTGAGCGCCCCGGCGCCCTCTGTAATGATGCGTTCGAACGTCGACATCTGGCCGTTCTCGAGCATGCTTTCGTAGACAGGGAGCCGTTGCGCCGTGCGCATCAGCACCGCTTTAACATAAGCGGGCTTGAGCGACGGATTCGCGGCGAGCATTAGTGCGACTGTGCCTGAGACTGACGGTGCTGCGAATGAAGTACCGCTCAGTAATTGATAGGAACCCGTAGCCACTGGCTCGCTGGTGCTGCCGCTGACTAAACTTCCGATGAGTCCACCCCCGCCGCTCGCTGACGCTGACGTGGCGGACGTTTCTGCTGCGCCGATCCGGTTCCCCGGCGCCACCAGGTCCGGTTTGACAAGACCATCCACCAGCGTCGGGCCGCGTGACGAATAGCTGGTGACGGCGTCATCCGAACGTACGTCGGTCTGCTGCGTGTTTGTCGCGCCGACTGTGATCACCTTCGGCGAGTTCGCGGGAGAGAGTATGCCGCCGTAAATCGTGTTGCCAACCCCATCTTTGCCCCAGTTGCCCGCGGCCACAACGACAACGATGCCGGCGTCGACTGCTTTTGCGACTGCCTGGCACAGCGGATCAGTCTGGTAACTCTGGCTGATCTCCGTGCCGAGAGAGAGATTCATCACCCGGATGTTGTAAGTACTTTTGTTTTGGATGGCCCAATTGATGCCGGCGATAACACCAGAGACAGTGCCTATGCCCTGCGAGTTGAGCACGCGAACGTCAATGAGATTAGCACCCGTTGCGACGCCGCCATAAGTCGGTGAGCCCGCGTGTTGCGCAGAGTAGTCTTCGCTCGATTGCCCGGTGCCTGCCGCGATTCCCGCCGTGTGTGTGCCATGTCCGTAAGCATCAGTGGTGCTGCCTTCGCCGGTGAAATCGATATGCTTCGTGATGCGGTCGTAAGTGGCCAGTGTGCCGCTGCTTCGCTGCCATTGATAGCCAACAAACTCCGCGGCATCCGACGGCGAGATGCCGCTGTCGAGGATGGCGATGCCGACTCCGTTGCCTGCTCCACCATCGGCAACACCACTACCCAGTTGCCCGTTGCTGTCTTGAGGTAAAAGTTTGCTTGCGCCGGTCGTTACTTCAAGGTGACTGGTGTTATCGGTCGATGCCAGCGAACGCACTTCCTGATCGGCGGAAACCCAGGATACTTCATTGCGAGCGGCCAGACTTTCCAGCGCCTCAACCGGCACATCCGCGACGATGACATTGAGCGCGTCTAACTGTTTGCTGATGTTTGCGCCGGCGCTCTGTAGTACGGCGCGAGCCTGGGCGGCTGATTTGTTGTCTGCCACATTGAAAATGACGCGAGTGCGCTCCCCGCGACCACGTCGCGACTGGCGCACTCGCGCTAGTAGACCTTCTGTCATCTTCCTGCCGTGGTTGCCATGCCCGTTCGACCGTGCCCGGGTGAGTGGTGAGAGCTGGCCCACCACTGGCAAGCACAAAGCGAGAACCAAAACGATTGCGACTGGGGACGATTTATGAATCACACCCTCCTTAGATGGTGTATACATTCCAACACCACGATGTGGCGGTGTAACGGGACGACTATCAATGCCTGTGCCGCAATCTGTCAGCGGTAGATGTTTGGACGATAAGCCGGTTGATTGTTTAAGAGATGTCTCGGTTGTGTTTAAGCGATGAGCCGCAACGTTGCTAACCGGTCAGTCTGTTTGACTGGAAGTGTGAGCGAGAACGGGCACATTGATTGCACGGCGCGGCCTGGCCGCAACCCTCCGGAGGAGCCGAATGTTTATAGATTCGTAAGGCGACCCCAAGACAAGAGCTCCAGAGGAGCGAAATGTTGTATGCGACGATGCGCATCAGCAACATGCCGCTCCTCCTGAGCTGCGAACTTATGTTGCTCGAATACCTGTAGCCAGTCGATCTGGTTTGCGCCGTTGCGGGTTTCGATATTAAACTGCGCCTTGTCTGTGCCTTGCCACTTCAATCGTCACAGCGTGTGCCGGCAGGCATAGAGGCCATCAACACAATCAGGGAGCATAAGATAAATGAGCGAAAAAAGCGGTTCCGCGCCAGCGGCAACCGGAGCGGTGGACACTGAAACTCTGAGCGCCAATGTGGGCGAAGTCCGGCGCGTGTTGGCGGGCGAGGTCAAATTACGCAGCACTGTCATCAAGCCTTTGGAAAGTGCGTTGCGTGCGCTCAAAGACCCGCATCGCAACGCCGTCGCTTTAGCTGAAGCCGTCGCTCTTCTGGAGAATGCGCCGTCGGATTTAACCTTGCCCACAGGCTATCAGAAAATCGTCCGCGGGTTGCGCGCGCTCTCGGATGAAAAACTTTCCGAGTTGGAATTCGCTTTCGCCAGAGACCTGCGCGAAGCCTTCAAGGAGAAAGGCCTGAAATTGGCAGGCTCGCCCGGCGAGTTGATTGCGGATTTGTTCGTCATCAAAGTTGACATGCGAAGGAAACAGGTCGAGATGACTTTCTCGCGCCAGCCCGTGACGGCGAAAAAGATCAAGTTGAACGTAGAGCAAGTCGTCAACGCTTACGAACGCGCGCGGCGCGAAATCTGCGAACGCAAGGTTGACCTGGACGAGTTGCTGCAAGAGTTGCTCGAAGCCTATCAGCGCGTCCTCAATCTGACGGGCAAGCAGATGGGCGCGCGCATGAGCATCGTTGACTGCTACCGCGAACTCGTGCTGGTGCGCCAGCCGCTCTCATTCCGCAAGAATCCGTCGAAACAAAGTTTTCGCGATTATCCCAAGACGCACTTCGCTTACGACATGCTGCAATTACGCCGTCGTCAAAAGATGGCGCACGAAGGTTACCGGCTCAATTTAGGCACGGCGACGATTGACGTGGGCAGCGATACGGCGCGGGCCATGTTCTTAGCCACAGGTGCGACCGAAGGGCAGTTCATCAAAGATCTCTACTTCACAACGGAGAAATAAGAATGGATTTGACGCAGGCCGAAGCCCAGCACATCGTTCGCAAGTTGGGCGAATCGGGCATTCCGCCTTCGCGCGGATTGGAGTCCTACACCGTCGGCATTGATTCGCTCCTGGGCACGCTCGAAGACGAATACTTGCGCGGCTACTTGCCGGACGGCGGTTCGAGTTTCAAATTGGTCGTCGGCGAATACGGCAGCGGCAAGTCGCACTTTCTTTATCGCTTGCGCGACCTGGCCTGGGAACATGGCTACATCGTCAGCCGCACCGAACTGAGCCCGAAAGAGTGTCCTTACGACAATCAACTGAAGGTCTATCAGGCGGTCGTTAATAATCTCATCTATCACGACCCGACGACTGAAAGCGCGGACACGCAAGGACTCGAAGCCTTTCTGGAAAATCATTTCTTTCATACATTGCGAACGCTCGGCGTTGAGCATGCGAAGACGAGCGTCGGGCTTGATGTTCGCGTCAAGCTGTGGCTCGACACCATCTTGCATTTCAAAGTCGAAAGCCCTTCATTTCGCCACGCCGTTTATTACTACCTGCAAGCGGTCGCGGAAGAGAATGAAGAACAGAAACGCTTGCTCGGCGCGTGGCTGCGTGGCGAGAGCATTACGCTCAAAGACGTGCGCGCTTTCAGCATTACGGAGAAACTTGATCGGTCTGTGGCCTTCAAGATGTTGCGCTCGCTGGCGCAGCTAATTCACGAACTCGGTTACGCAGGTCTTGTCTTGCTCTTCGATGAAGGCGACCGCATGGTGAGCATCGGCTCGTCGCACACGGAAAAGATCGCGTGCGATAACTTGCGCGAAGTGATTGACCGTTGCGCGGGCGAAAGCCTGCCGTCGTCGCTTTTTGTCTATGCTGTCCCGCCTTACTTCGTCACCAACATCGCGCCGCAGTATGAGGCTTTGAGCCAGCGCATCAGCGCGCAAGTGAAGTTCTCGCGCCAAAATCCTTTCAGCGTGCAAATCAGTCTCGACCATCTTGATTATCCGGGCGAAGAGTTGCTGCGCCGGATTGGTGCGAAGCTGGTTGATGTTTGCGAAACGGCTTATCAGATGAAGTTCGACCGCGACCTGCAGGCGCGTAACATCGAGGGACTGGCGGCAAGCTGCGCGTCTCTGCTCTCGACGAGCCATCGTCGCCATTTCGTCAAGTCGTTGATTACCATGCTCACCGAACAGCGCGTCGCGGGCGAGCGTCTTTATGAAGAAGTGAACTTGCAGGGCGTTCTGCGCGATGTTACAGAGCAGTTGGGACGCAGCGAGAGCGGGGAATACTGAGGAATTGCGGAATGCGGAATGCGGATTTGTATGAATGCCGATGAGATGAAAAAGCGAACACAAGCCTTTGCGTTGCGAGTTGTTAAGCTCGTGGAAAGCTTGCCGAAGAACTCGACGGCTCATGTGTTAGGCAGTCAATTACTGCGTTGTGGAACATCTGTGGCGGCAAACTACCGCGCTGCTTGCCGGGCAAGGTCAAAAGCTGATTTCGTTTCCAAGATGGGCGTTGTCGAAGAAGAGGCTGACGAATCTATCTTCTGGATAGAGATGCTGGTTGATGTCGGTCTGATGAAGCAAACTCGTGTGGCCGAACTGATAGACGAAGGCCACCAGATTCTCTCAATCACAGTGTCATCAATCAATACTGCCAGAGGCAGCAAACGATGAAGTTTACTAATCCGCATTCCGCATTCCGCATTCCGCAATGAGAATGGTTGGAGCTATCGTCAATCACCCGCTTTTCGGGCGCGGGCAGGTGTTGGAGCTACGCAACGCCGCACGCTCGGCGATGGTGCGCTTTGATAATGGCATTCGCGCAGTTGTCGAGAGCAATATACTTTCAACTTTGCAGCCTGCCGATAGCGCAGCTTCGACCAATCATCGCACCCATCCTAGTCAATTATTCGCGCCGCGTCGTGAAAGAGTTTTCACACCCGAAGAAACAGCGCGGCTTGATGCGCGACGCACGATTGAAGCTTTGCGATGCGGCGTCGTTCCGGTCAGGCGCATACGTGAATTGAGCGTTGGTCTCGAAACGGAACGCGCCAGCCTGCATCGCGCTTTCAGTGAGGTGGACGAAAGCGGAGGCAGCGTGCGCGTCGTCCTTGGCGAATACGGCGCGGGCAAAAGCCACTTCTTCGAGTTGGCCGTGCAGGAAGCCCTAGAGCAGAACTTCGTTGTGGCAACGACCAGTCTTGACTTGCATGAAGTCCCGCCGAATCGCCCTCAGCGCATCTATCACGCGTTGATGCGTAGCTTACGTTATCCGCATTCAACCGAGACCGGCCTCGTGCCTTTGTTGGAACGCCTCATCGCGCAACCAAACTATTCGACCATGCAAGACACTTTGCGTGGGACGTTCTTCGCGTCCGCCTTGCGCAACTATTCGCTCATGCGCGAGAGACCGGGGGAGGCATTGGACTTATTGCTCGATTGGATGTCGGGCGAGAAAGTCTTCATTAAATCTGTGCGCGACGCTGTGACGATCAAGAGCAAAGAGTTTCCGATCCCTTCGCTTTCGCAGATGACTACGGCGGCAGATCAATATTGCTACTTGCTCAACGGCTGGGGCTGGCTGGCGACCGAGGCGGGTTACGCCGGGTTAGCCATCTTCATAGACGAATCCGAACATTACAGCCTGCTCAACCAGCGCGGCCAGGAACGCGCCGACAACTTTTTCAAAGCCCTGATTTACACCGCGCTTGGGGCGAGCAGCCGCATCAACGAAAGCGACTTGCAGCATCAGCATCGCGCGCATCCTTTTCGTTTGACCGAACGCAGTCACTTGTTACTACTCTTTGCCGTCACGCCTTCGGCGAACACGTTCGATTACCGCCGCTGGCTGGGCGAAGATCAAGTGTTGGCCCTGAACAAATACTTGCCGCCCGCCGCGCTCGATGAGTTGATGGCGCGGCTCTACGTCCTGCATCGTCAGGCTTACGCATACAATAATAGCGAACAGTTTCTAGATGTCGCGCAAGGCTTACTTGAGTGCCTTGATAGCAATCTCATTAACCTGCGCCAAGTGATTCGTCTCGCCGTTGAAATCTTCGACCTCTGCTACGCGCACAAGGACTATCACACCACGCAAGCCGTCGCCGAGTTGCGTGGCGCGCTGCTTTGATTGCGGAATGCGGAATGACGTGGTGATGGAGCTTGATTTCTAAATTTTACCGGACGGATAGCGAAGCGGCATAAATCCGCAATCCGCAATGGAAAGACTTCCGCACACATTTGATGCGCTGCTGGCTCGTTTCGGTCGTTTGACGGAAATTCAAGCGCGGGCGATTGCGCCGCTGCTGGCCGGCCGCAATTGTGTATTGGCGGCACCTACAGCCAGCGGCAAGACTGAAGCGGCTTTAGCGCCGATGCTGGAACGGGACCTTCAGCGGCGAATAAAAGAGAACTCACGGCGACCGGTCAAGCAGACAAGGACAACGAGGCTACGCGTTTTGTACGTCGTGCCGACGCGGGCGCTGTCACGCGACATGGCGCGGCGCTTGGCACAGCCGCTCAAAAAACTAGCGATCAGCATGGCCGTCAAAACCGGCGACGAACGGGCGCTCAACTGGTCGCGCCCGCCGGAGTTTCTCATCACGACGCCTGAATCTTTGGATTCGCTGCTGGCGAACAGGCCGCGTCGGTTGTGCGATGTGCGCGCCGTTGTGTTGGATGAGTTGCATCTTTACGACAATACGCCGCGTGGCGACCAGCTACGCATTCTGCTCAACCGTTTGCTGCGCATACGCAGCTACGCCTGCTCACGGGGCGATGCCGAAAGCGATGAAGTGCAATTCTGCGCCCTCTCGGCGACGATGCCCGACTGCGTCCAACTCGCGTCGCGTTATTTCACGAACCCTGTGTTAATTCAGACAGAAGGCCAGCGCGCGCTTGACGCCGAACTCCTGCCTTTGACCGGCCCACAGTCGCTGCGCCAACTCTTTGCCACACTGAGGGGGCGCGGCTGCAAAAAGGTTCTGGCCTTTTGCCAGCGCCGTGCGGAATGCGAAGAATGGGCTTACCTTTTGCGCAGCAGCGCGCCTTTCGGCGACGAAGTTTTGGTTCATCATGCGAGCTTGAGCGCGCGCGTCCGTCACGCGGTGGAAGAAAAGTTTGCGCGCACCGAGGCCGCCCTGTGTTTCGCCACTGCGACACTCGAACTCGGCATAGACATCGGCGATGTGGATTTTATCCTGCTCGTTGGCCCGCCCGATAACTTCGGCTCGTTTCTGCAAAGACTCGGACGAGGCAATCGGCGCACCGCACGTACAGCGGTCGCTTGCTTCTATCGCACGCCGACAGAGCAGGCGCTCTTTCGAGTTTTCCTTCGCGCCGCGCGAAACTCAAGCAGCGCAGACAGAACTTCGGCCAGCGCGTTGCTGCGCTCTGACAGCGGCCTCGCGTTTCGGCCTTCCGTCGTCGTACAGCAACTCTGCTCTTACCTCAAACAAACTCCTCACGGCGAGCTTGAGCCGGAACATGCCTATCAACTCTTCGCGTCACCGCAAGGCGAGCCGTTGCTCGACGAGCAGCAGTACGCGCAGATTGTGGATCACCTGATTGACACAGGCTTCTTCTTGCCTGCGCGTGGGACGGCGCTGCGTCCCGGCCCCCAGTGGCACAAACTCTACGAAGAACGCGCGCTTTACAGCAATCTGGCTGAGAGCGGGCGCGAAGTGGCGGTCGTCGTTGACGACATCACGGGACGGCGCGTGGGGTATCTTGAGTCGGTCGCGCCAACAGGCACGACTTTTCTCCTGGGCGGACAAGCGCGGCGCGTCGTCTGGGCGCAGGGGCGACGGCTGCTGGCCCATGCCGCCACAGACGATGCGGCAGAGGCACGCGCTCCGCGCTGGCGAACGTTGTGGCGTAATTTATCGCTAGCCTCAACCGAAGCCTTAGCGCAAGAGCTTGGCTTTCCGTGCGCCCGAGCGGCGGCTACGTTGCCGATGATCCTCGAGGAAGGGAAAAGTGCGGACAAACTCGCGCCCACTGCTGCCGCCGAAGGCAGAACCTTGTTGTTTCACTGCGCGGGCGAAGTTTACGGCAAGCTATTGGGCGAACTTCTGGAAAGGAAACAAGGCGTGCGCGTCATCGCCTGCAATGAGTTCTTTGTTGAAGCGCTGGGCTGCTTACCGGAGACGATGCTGCTGTTCACCGAAGAAGAAACGCTCGCGCTGGTGGGTCGTCGTTGGCGAACATTCGAGAGAGCTTTCGCTTTAGGCCGGTTTCAACCGCAGCTTCCGCCCAACGTGCGCCGCAAGAGCGTGATTTCCGCCTTCAATGTGCCGGACTTCCAACGTCGCTTCGCAGGCCGCAGACTGGCCCGTCACACAGCGGAATAGTAGCATCCACAACACGCGCATCAGGGTCTGGATTCTTAAGCAGTATAGAAGACTCGGCCTGAGCGATACAGACATTCTCAGAAACCATGTTCACGCCTTTATCGTTTCACTCGCCTGGAATGAGTTGACGCTTCATTGATGAAGCGTCCTATGTGCAGTTGCCTGTAATAACCACGCATCGTTATCAAATCTGCGAATCTATGAGCGACTGTTACGGCCACGGCGCGCTCCCTGGTGAGATTCTCAAAAATGTTAGTGTTGTAGGGTTATGATAAGTATCGGCGAGGCGGAGATTGGGCGACCGCTTAATCTCCGGCGTCGTTAAAGGGCATTTGGTCAGAGACGAATTTTCTGTTTTGATTCTCCAGCTTAAAGCATGGAGCGTCCGCTCGAACGACTTGTCAAACGCGGTTCCGCCATAAAGCCTCAAGGCTTCGGCATCTCTTTAATCTTTTGCATCGCCACATTGATCATCGGATTGTCACCAGCGGTGCGACTATACGAGACCCAGTAGCCCTCCTTGGCGTATCGTACCAGTTTATGCATTGAGCCATCCGAATTAGCTTCGACGTCAGTACCGAGCACGGCTTGAGGACTAGGCGCATTGCTCGGTGTTCCAAAGTAACTGACAGAGATCGCATCGACCAGATGCGATCCGTCGTAGAAGATCTGAGCCGTTTCGTTTTCTGAGAAGGTATAGAAATCCTGGGTGGCCCCCTTGTCTGCCGGTTCGCCAAGTTTTTTTCGCACTTCCTCAACCTGCATGCCGATGCTCACATCCTTGTAGGCACGATACGTCGGCTTATCTTCTATTTTAGCGGGGCCCACCACGCGCTTTTGAGTAGCGGTCGGACGAGGCTGAGCCTTTTGAGCGGGGGCGTCGGCAAGCGCACTTAGAGTGGACGCCTCACACATTGAGATGTATCCGACGAAGGTCAAAACAAGAAGCGGAGGCACGAAGTGTTGTTTTGCACGCTGGAGCATCTTTTCTCCTTTCACCGGGAAGAGATTTTTAACTCGGAGCGACGAGCGACTAACGCTGGAACCGGGCCACGCCGCTTGCACACAAGATTCATAGGGGGCAAGCTGACCAGCCATCAGCTGCAATGAGCGCTCCTTTTTGATCTCTGGCGAGGTGCGTTTCTAATCCAGACGCGCGAGGAATTCAATGGCCATAGGGCGATTAAACCTGCGGTGCTGGAATTTTGAGACCGGTTAATCGTATCCACCTGCCACGCTGCAAGAGTGCCTTTTTCATGAGGAGGTTCCTTTCTGCTTTAATGAAGGAGGAGGCGCTGCTCTGCGGCGGCCGGTGCTCTGCTGCGAACGCCTGGCAAGTAGCGACGCATGAACGCTCTTGCGGGGCAGGGATAGTATCTTTACCAAACAGCGAGACGATATGCCTACTCCGGCGGCGAGTCAATAGCCATCCGGCAGCGCACCTCGCTGCCCAGGCTCGACCGGTGTCCTGTTGAGTGCCTGCCAGGTGCGCCCTGCGCTTAGCCCACCTGCTACCCGGCTGACTTCGCGTCAAATTACTTTTGCAGAAAGCCGCTTCCGTCCCTCTTAGAGCGCTATTTCGTAGAACTAAAAATCCCCGCTTATACGTCGTTAACCTTTCACCAGCAGCAGTTTGCAGGTTTGGAGGAGGCGCGGGACGAGCCGCCCATAATCAGTTGGGGCGGCTTTGCTGGGGCCGCCTCCGGCGCGGCTGTAGTGTTAGTCCTGGCCGCCGATGTGCGCGTCGACTGCATCCCTTTGTTGATGGCGCCGCCCTGAGGACTGTTTTCCCATTGCCAGCTTTGTTTAGAA
>JANOGZ010000230.1:0-1415 GCA_031406255.1 Pyrinomonadaceae bacterium
CGGAAGTCGGCCTGGTCGTCGCGGCCTACGAGAAACTGGTCGCCGACGGGGTGAAGGCGCGCGTGGTCAGCATGCCGTCGTGGGAGTTGTTCGAACACCAGTCCGATGAATATAGAGACTCGGTGCTTCCACCGGCCGTCAAGGCGCGCGTCGCCGTGGAATTTGCCTCGCGCTTCGGCTGGCACCGTTATGTCACGCACAAGGAGCAGATCATCGCAATGAAGACCTTCGGGGCGAGCGCGCCGCTGAAGGAACTGACGAAGAAGTTTGGTTTCACGCTTGAGAACGTCGTCGATACGGCCAAACGGGAGATCAAGAACGCCAGTTGAGAGGCGAGCGCTGCCAATTGCGCCCGCAGTTCGAAGAGTAAACGGGAATCAATAACAATCAAGCCGAGCGTGATATAAGCAACCGAACGCGGTTGCCTATATCCGTTCGTGCGAGGAGTAAAAATTATGAGCAATCCCCTTGTTGAGATTATGAAAACCGGCCAGTCCATCTGGTACGACAATATCCGTCGCGCGATGCTCGCGAGCGGGGATCTGACGAAGAAGATCGAGGAAGACGACCTGCGCGGAGTGACCTCCAATCCGACGATTTTTGAAAAGGCGATCACCGGCTCGACCGACTACGATGAGCAGATCCGCTCGTTGATTACCTCGGGTGAGCTGGATATCAAAGATATTTACGAATCCCTCGTCATTCAGGACATCGGTAATGCCGCCGACATTTTAAAACCCGTCTACGATAAAACTGACGGCATCGATGGTTACATCAGCCTTGAGGTCGACCCGCGCCTCGCCTATGACACGCAGGGCACGATCGACGAGGCCGACCGCCTCTTCAAGCGTCTCGGCAAGAAAAACGTGATGATCAAAATTCCGGCGGCGCAGGAAGGATTGCCGGCCATCGAGGAGTCGATCTATCGCGGCATCAACGTCAACGTGACGATGATCTTCTCGATCGAGAATTACGAGCAGGTCGCCGAAGCCTTCATCCGCGGCCTCGAGCGGCGCGATGCCGAAGGCAAGCCGGTGGACCACATCGCGTCGGTGGCGAGCTTCTTCGTCTCGCGCGTCGACGGCGTGATCGACAGCGATCTGGAATATCGCGCGCGACATACCGAAGATGCCGCAGAGAAGAAGCGGCTCGAGGGGATGCTCGGCAAGGCGGCGATCGCCAATGCGAAGCTGGCTTACGCCAAATATAAAGAGATCTTCCACGGCGATCGATTCGCCAAACTCAAAGCCAAGAAGGCGCAGGTGCAACGTCAACTGTGGGCCTCCACGGGGACGAAGAACCCGAATTATTCGGACGTCCTCTATGTCGACAACCTGATCGGCCCGGAGACCGTCAATACCGTGCCGCCCGCCACCTACACCGCGATCCGCAGTCACGGCAAGGTGGCGCTGACG
>JANOGZ010000252.1:0-9382 GCA_031406255.1 Pyrinomonadaceae bacterium
TATAATGCGCGGGTTTTCCTGAATACGGGATCGCGGGATCCCACGGGGCCAGACGAGCGCGGGCGCCGAAACGTTTCAGACGAACCTTCCTTCTTTAAGTTAAGACAGACATATTTAAGATAGACATAGCTAAGATGGCGAATAATACGAGCTGGAGAGAGCGTCGCCGCCAGCATCACAACAGCAGTGCGCCGCCACGCCGCACAACCGCACTTCGGACACTCACCGCCGGTCTGCTGCAGACGGCGCGCGCCGCACTGTCCGAGCCTTACATGCTCACGGTGGAGCGCCGCGCAATTGGTTTGAGTCGTCTTCCACAGGCGCTCGACGGTCTGCGCATCGTTCAACTCTCGGACATTCACCACAGTCCTTTTACAGGCAGCGAGCAGATCAAGCGCGCCGTCGAGACCGCTAACAGCCTCGATCCGGATATTATCGCTCTGACCGGCGACTACATCTCGCACGAACGCGCCTATGCCGCGCCATGCGCGGAATTGTTAGGCCGCTTGCGCGCACGCTGCGGTGTCTACGCAGTCCTCGGCAACCATGATCACTGGACCGATGCCCCGCTCATTACAGATCTGTTTCGCGCCGAAGGCATTCGCATGCTGGTTAACGAGGGGATGCGTTTTGAGGATCGCGGCGCATCCTTCTGGCTCGCCGGTGTTGACGATACGATGGTCGGTCTGGAGGATTTACCGCTCGCGCTGGCCGGTTCGCGTGACGACGAAATGAAGCTCCTGCTCGCGCACAACCCGATTATTCTGCGCCGCGCCGCGCGCGCCGGAGTAGATCTCGTACTGAGCGGGCATACGCATGGCGGGCAAGTCACCCTGCGTTCTGAACGCTCCGCTTCAGGGAAGGTCCGCCGCCGTTTGCTGCGTGGTCTCGGACACCAGGGCGAGACGCAGATTTATGTGACGCGCGGCATCGGCACGGTTGTCCTGCCGGTGCGCTACGGCTCCCCGCCGGAAGTTTCTCTTCTCGAACTGCGCCGTGTAAATTAGTCTAGAGACTAAAGTCTGGAGTCTGGAGTCAAAAATCCGGGACCGACCTTTAGACTCCAGACCCCAAACTCCAGACTTTTATGTCATCACGGATCTTTACGCTGCCCAACCTCCTGACCGTGATCCGCATGTTCCTGATACCGGTCTTCGTCTCCCTGCTTTTCTATCAAAGATTCGGGTGGGCGCTCGGCGTCTTCCTCGCCGCCGGTGTCACCGACGGCCTCGATGGATTGCTCGCCCGCCGCTTCGATCAAAAATCCCAACTTGGAACCATCCTCGATCCGATCGCCGACAAACTTCTGCTCGTCACATCCTTCGTCGTCCTCTCGCTACCGGGCATTATCCCGCAACCGATGCCGCGGCATCTGCCCGTGCCCTTCTGGGTGACGGCGTCCGTCATCAGCCGCGATATCTTTATCGTGGTCGGTTCGGTAGCGATCAACATGGTCACGGGGTTCCGCCGCTTTCGCCCCTCCTGGCTCGGAAAAGTAAACACCGTGGTCCAAATTCTCGCCATCATCACGATTCTCATCGCGGCCCATTTCCCGGCTATCAGCGGGTACGTTCTTCCCACCGTCTACATGCTGGTCACCGGACTCGCCTTTCTCTCCGGCATTCACTACGTCTTTTTCGCGGCACGCATCCTTAACGAAGACCGGGAGGGACGGTCGTGATCTCCCCGCTTACGTATAAATAGCACAATTATAGGATTTATGGTCGAAGGCCGAAAGGTTATGGCGGCCTTGCGAGATAAAGTTGACAAAGAGGGACTCAACTATTATGATTAGCGACATGTGCAAGTCGCCTCGAACCCGGCAACGTTTGAAAGTGGTTAGTGTTCGGGGCGAAGAGCCGGCCAAGGTCCGGCTGGATGTCCACCCGTTTCCGGGAGGCATGGCCAAACAAAATATTGGAGAATGAAAGAACGATGAGCAAGATCATAGGAAAGATCATAGGAATTGATTTGGGAACGACCAATTCGTGCGTGGCCGTGATGGAAGGCGGCGAGCCGACGGTGATCACCAATTCGGAAGGGGGTCGGACGACCCCCTCCGTTGTCGCCTTCGCCAAGGATGGCAATCGTCTGGTCGGACAGGTCGCCAAACGGCAGGCTGTGACCAACCCCGAAAACACGATCTATTCAATCAAGCGTTTCATGGGGCGGCGTTACAACGAAGTGACGGAAGAGATCAAGCAGGTACCTTACAAAGTGCAGGCGGCCGCAAACGGCGACGTGCGTGTCGCCGCCGGCGGTAAAGAGCATAGTCCGCCGGAAATTTCGGCGATGATCCTGCAAAAGATGAAGCAGTCGGCGGAGGATTATCTCGGACAGAAGGTGGATAAGGCAGTCATCACCGTGCCCGCTTACTTTAACGACGCGCAGCGGCAGGCCACGAAGGACGCCGGTCGGATCGCCGGTCTCGAAGTGATGCGGATCGTCAATGAGCCGACCGCCGCGGCGCTCGCCTACGGTCTCGATAAGAAAAAGGATGAGACCATCGCCGTCTTCGATTTCGGGGGCGGCACCTTCGATATTTCGATCCTTGAAGTGGGCGAAGGCGTCGTCGAAGTGAAAAGCACCAATGGTGACACGCACCTCGGCGGCGATGACATCGACGAGCGCCTGATCGAATGGATCATCGAGGAATTCAAGCGCGACCAGGGCATTGACCTGTCAAACGACAAGATGGCCCTGCAACGGCTCAAGGAATCGGCGGAGAAGGCCAAGATCGAGCTCTCCACCGCGATGGAGACGGAGATCAACCTCCCGTTCATCACCGCGGACCAGTCCGGGCCAAAGCACCTCGTGATGAAACTGACGCGCGCCAAGTTCGAGCAGTTGATTGAAGCGATCCTTCAGCGCTTGAAGGCTCCCGTCGAGCAGGCGATCAAGGATGCCGGAATCGAAGCCAAAAAGATTGATGAGGTGGTGCTCGTCGGTGGTTCGACGCGCATCCCGAAAGTGCAGGAGATGGTCAAGGAGCTGTTCGGTAAAGAACCGAACAAGAGCGTCAACCCCGACGAAGTCGTCGCCGTCGGCGCGGCCGTCCAGGCGGGCGTGCTCTCGGGCGAAAAAACCGACATTCTCCTGCTCGATGTAACGCCGCTCTCGCTCGGCATCGAAACGCTTGGCGGCGTCTTCACCAAACTGATCGAACGCAATACGACGATCCCGACGCGCAAGTCGGAGATTTTCTCGACCGCTTCGGACAATCAAACATCGGTCGAAGTTCACGTGCTGCAGGGCGAGCGACCGATGGCGGGCGATAACAGAACGCTCGGCAAATTCCATCTGATCGGGATTCCGCCGGCACCGCGCGGGATGCCGCAAGTCGAAGTCACATTTGACATCGACGCCAACGGTATCGTCAACGTCTCGGCCAAGGATATGGGCACGGGACGCGAGCAGAAGATCACGATCACGGCCTCTTCGGGTCTCTCGAAGGAGGAGATCGACCGCATGATGCGCGAAGCCGAATCACATTCGGCGGAAGACGTGAAGAAACGCGAAGAGATCGAAGCCCGTAATCGCCTCGATGGTCTTACCTATCAGGTGGAAAAGACCTTCACCGAGAACAAAGAAAAAGTCGATGGCGCTTCCGTTTCGGAGATCGAGGCGGCGCTCGCCGACGCGAAGAAGGCGCTCGAAGAAGGCGGGGCGGAGCGCATGAACAACGCTTTCAACCAGCTTCAGACGGCCTCGCACAAACTGGCCGAGGCGCTCTATCAACAGAGCGGCGCGACCGGCGCGGCTGGCGGCGACCAGGCGTCAGCGGCCGGCGCGTCTTCCGGTTCCGGTTCGACCGGCGCGGGCGCGGCCGGCAGCGACGACAATGTGATTGACGCTGAATACGTTGACGTTGATGAGAACAAGTAAGAGCAAGTGATTTTGCGATCAGCGATCGGCGACTGAAAAGGGCGGGAGAATCTCTTTCCGCCTTTTTCAATCGACGGTCCGGAATCAAAATCGCAAATTCGGTAAATGGCCAAAGAAGATTATTACAAAGTGCTGGGCGTGAAGCGGGATGCGAAGCCGGAAGACATCAAAAAGGCTTATCGCCGGCTCGCGCGCAAGCATCATCCGGATGTCAATCCGGGTGATAAGTCTGCCGAAGAACGCTTCAAGATGATCACGGAGGCACATGATGTGCTCTCCGATCCGAAGAAGCGCAGCGTCTATGACCGTTTCGGCCAGTATTCAGAGAACCTGGCGGATGCGGCGGCGCGCGGCGCCGCGGGCGGCAGCGGTGCGCCGCGACAGGGTCCCGGCGGCTTTGATTTCACCGGCTTCGACTGGGGCACCAGCGCGTCCTCGACCGCCGGGGGCGGTGGCGGCGGCAGCGCGAGCTTTCGCGACATCTTCGCCGACCTGTTTGGCGGCGGAAAGACCGAGCGCGAACCACCGCGACCGATGCCTGTCCGCGGCGTGGATATCGAGATGCCGCTGGCCCTCTCTTTTGAAGAGGCGGTGACGGGCATGACCACCAATATCACCGTCAATCGCTCGGAACAGTGTTCGCGATGCAACGGCGCGGGCGATGCGGGCGGCCCGTTAGTAGCATGCACGACCTGCAAAGGTTCGGGCCAGGTCACGCGCGCCGGTGGACGCCTGCGCTTCGCGCAGGAATGTCCGGATTGTGCGGGCACCGGCAAGCGCCGCACGCCGTGCGCGGTCTGTCATGGCAAAGGCACGATTCCTAAGATTGAGACCGTCAAGGTTCGCATTCCGGCGGGCGTTGACACGGGCTCGCGCGTGCGAATTCCGGGTAAGGGCGAAGGGGGCCGCCTCGGCGCACCCCCCGGAGACCTTTTTATCATTACGAATGTCGGACGCCATCAGTACTTCACGCGAAAGGGAGATAACATTTACGTCACCATTCCGCTGACGGTCCCCGAAGCGGCGCTCGGCGCAAAGATCGAAGTGCCGACCGTGGCGGGTAAAGCGCAGTTGCGGATTCCGCCCGGCACACAGTCCGGACAGCGGTTTCGTTTGCGCGAGCGCGGCGTACCCTCCCTGCGTAATCCGCAGGCGCGTGGCGATCAGTTCGTCGAGGTGCATGTGACGCTGCCGAAAGTGATCTCGGAGGAGACGAAAGATCTACTGCGGCGCTATGCGCAGATGAACCCGGAAAATCCGCGCGTCGCGATGGGACTGGAATGAGCGGTCAGCGGTCAGCCGGAAGCTATAAGCTGACTTACTGATAGCTGATTGCTGAAAGCTTCTATGAAACGTAAAGTCAGCACATACACGATCAGCGCTGTGGCCACGCAGTATGAGATACACCCGCAGACCTTGCGCCTCTACGAACGCGAGGGACTGCTCAAGCCGTCACGCTCCGAAGGGAACACACGACTCTACACGGATACGGATCTCGAGCGCCTCGAACTGATCCTTTCGCTCACGCGCGATTTAGGGGTGAATCTGGCAGGCGTCGAGATTATCCTCAACATGCGCGAAAAGATGGATGCAATGCAGCGCGAATTCGAGCGCTTCTTCGCCTACCTGCAAGCGCACGCCGATGAACTGACGAAATATACCGATACGGCGCCTCCTCCGGAAGCCGGCGCGCTCGTTCCTACCACGCGCACGGCGGCGACGACGCTCCAGCCACGAAGTCGCGGCACATCTTCTTCGCGCCGCTAGCGGATCCCTGCGACCCTTTCACCCATAAGACTCCATAGCGGGCGCGCCGGCCCCTGAATTTATTCGGGGAGGAAGCCCCCGTCAGTTGACTTCTCAAACTCCCTGTCGCAATGGCCACAAACCGACGACGACTGAAAGTACCCTTCGCCAGCGACGAGATTGATCTGATATTCGCCAGGGCCGCAAAAATTTAAGCGTATTGACTCAAAGGCGGAGTGGATATATAAATCCATGCTGATTATCAGGATCTCCTCGCGCTGATCACCCGTAAAAGCAAAGTTTAACCTCGCCCGCCTTGCCCTCAAGACACCAGAGGAGGTCATTCCTGCCGTGCTTAAGCTAAAGCGAGGGACATTCCATGTCCTCATCGGCCGTTCGCGGCGCACCGTTTCTCCTGCGGCTACGCCGCGGAGGGTCACCCCAACCTTCTTCGCCCTGCTCTTCGCGCTGAACTGCCTTTTCGCCATGCCGCTCGCCGCGCAGACCTTCCGCGGCACGATCCTCGGCTCCGTCACCGACCCGAATGGCGCGGTCGTGCCCGGCGCGAAGGTCACGACGCGGAACATCGGCACCGGCATCGAACGCTCAACCATGACGGATGAGGAAGGCAATTACACCATACCCGAACTTCC
The DNA here is from genome assembly GCA_031406255.1 of Pyrinomonadaceae bacterium. Taxonomy (GTDB): domain Bacteria; phylum Acidobacteriota; class Blastocatellia; order Pyrinomonadales; family Pyrinomonadaceae; genus JANOGZ01. The sequence goes on from JANOGZ010000252.1 coordinate 6,285, forward strand.
GATCGGCACGTATGAAGTGAGCGTCGAGCAGACCGGCTTTCAGATTGCGCGGGTGACCGGGGTGGTCGTCGAAGTTTCGGGTGAACGGCGCGTCGACGCGACGCTGGTCGTGGCAGGGTCAGATACGGTCGTCGAGGTCGCGGAAACCGCTCAAGTGGTCACGACAAATAATACGCTCGGCGGAACGATTCCGGCAAAACAGATTGCCGATTTGCCGGTCAACGGACGCGACTTCACCAAATTTCTCGTGCTCGTTCCCGGCGCGACGGGTGACCCTTCGGGGGCGACCGATTCGCCCGGGTCGTTCGGCCTGTTCAGCGCGAACGGCAACCGCGGGCGATCAAATAATTACCTGCTTGACGGCACCGATATGAATGATGGTTACCGAAATTTGCCGGCGATCAATGAGGCTGGGGTCTTCGGTACGCCCGCGACCATTCTTCCGGTTGAAGCGATCGCCGAGACCGCGATCCTTTCCAACTTCGAATCCGAATTCGGCCGCAATTCGGGCGCCATCGTCAACATCGTCACCAAGTCCGGGACGAACGCTTTTCACGGCTCGCTCTTCGAGTTCTTTCGCAACGACGTGCTCGACGCGCGAAACTTTTTCAACCCGGAACCCGATCCGCAGACTGCTTTTCGTAACAATCAATTCGGCGGCGCGCTCGGTGGCCCGATTGTTCGCAACCGGACTTTCTTTTTCGTGGCCTACGAAGGTCAGCGCGAGCGCGTCGGTTTGAATTCGGTCGCGCGCGTGCCCGACCCGCGCGAGTTTGCCGCGCTCGGCGGGGCGACCAATCCGGTCATCGCCCGCCTGCTCGCGCGAAATCCATGGCCCGCGCCGAACCGGCCCGGCGCGCTCTTCGATCCGAGCCCGAATCTTTTCGTCACGACGCGCGCCAAAAACGACGTCGATAGCCTAATTGCGAAGATCGACCACTCGTTCAATGAAAAGAACCTGCTGACCGGCCGCTACTTTTACGGCGACAGCGAACAATCTTTTCCGCTCGCGCTGCAGGCCGGAAACGTTCTGCCCGGCTACAACACCGTCACCCCGACGCGCGTTCAATTGGTTTCGCTCTCGTACTTGAGAATCATTTCCGGCACGAAGGTCAATGAAGCGCGCTTCGGTTATAACCGGTTCCGCCAGGGGTTTTTCCCCGAAGACGGCGACTTCGATCCACGCTCAATCGGTCTCAACACCGGCGTTCAAAGCACGCAGGATTTCGGATTGCCGTTCATCCGCATCAGAAATGATCCGAATTTCGGCTCGTCGATCGCCTCGCTCGGCGCGAACCTGTCGGTGCCGCGCGGGCGTGTCGACACTAATTATCAATTCATCGACAACTTCTCATTAAAGCTCGCCGGCCACGACCTCAAGTTCGGCTATGAGTTTCGCCGTACTTTCGTCAATGCTTTCTTCGACGCGGGCTATCGCGGGCGTTTGGATTTCGCGTCGCTCGAAGATTTTCTCGCCGGCCGCCTGAGCGGCGGCCGCGCGGCCATCGGAGATTCGCGGCGCGGGACGTTTCAGAATTCACACACCGGTTACATCCAGGACAGCTTTCGCGCCAGTCGCCAACTGACACTCAACTTCGGCCTGCGCTACGATTATTTCGGCGTGCTTGATGAGGAGCGGGGGCGCCTGAGTAACTTCGATCCGCAGTTGGGCCTCGTCCAGGTCGGCACGAATGGATTCGACAAACTCTACAATCGAGATCTGAACAACTTCTCGCCGCGCCTGGGAGTGGCGTTCGATGTGGGCGGCAAAGGGCGGACGGTCGTGCGCGCCGGGTGGGGGCTGTTTTATGATGCGTTCTCGCAAGACTTCTTCGTCGGCCAACTGCCATTCAATACCTTCAATCCCGGCCCGGCCTACAACGGGGTCGGCCCCGCCCCCATCCTTTTCTCGTTCTCGACGGTCGGGCAGATCGAGCCGGGCGTGCCCATCTTCAATGGCTTTTCGGATTCGGATGTCTTCGCCGTTGATCGAAAGTTGCGCACCCCGTACGTGCAAAACTACAACTTGAACATTCAACAAGAACTGTTCAAGAACATCGTCCTTCAAGTGGGCTACGTCGGCTCGAATGGGACGAAGCTTTTCCGCTACCGCGACATCAATCAACCGCCTGACCCGTCGCGCTCGACCGCGCGGCCTTTCGATCACGGGCCGTTCGCTCCGTCGGGCGGGACGTTCTTTTACGTCAATCAACTTGAGACCACCGCTTCTTCCAACTACAACGCGATGCAAGTGAGCCTGACGTTGCGCGAGCGGCGGGGTTTCACGTCAATGATCAACTACACGTGGTCACATTCGATTGATAATGCGTCAGACGGTCAGGACTACGTCGCCAACGCGACGCAGCCGGATAACAGTTTCAGGACCGACCTCGAGCGGGCCAATTCAAACTTCGACAACCGCCAGCGTTTCGTCGCGACGTTCAGCTATGAAGTGCCGAATTTGTTCCAGCGATTCCCGCGCCTCGGAAGCGGTTGGCAGTTGAACGGTATTCTCACGCTTCGGAGCGGCAATCCATTCCATGTCAATTTATTCGATGACTACAATGGCACCGGCGAATTCTTCCCCCGCCCGGACCTCGTCGGTGATCCCTTTGCGAATACACGTGGTCCGGATCGCTATCTGAATCTAGCGGCCTTTAGAGTGCCCTGCACGCTCGATCCGGCGGGCGACGGAAGCGCCGCCTCCTGCATACCGGGGACGCAACATTTCGGCAGTCTCGGCAGAAATTCTCTGATCGGGCCAGACTACCGCAACTTCGATTTTTCGGTCTTCAAGACGACGCCGCTCACCGAGGGGGTGAAACTGCAATTTCGGGCCGAGATATTCAATATTTTCAATCATCCGAACTTCTCCTCACCGCTGTTGCCCGGCTTCTCGGCTGACGCGAGCTTCAACGGAATCGATCCGGTCACGGGCCGCGGCGTCGGGTTTTTGCCGATCACCGTGACGCCTGATGTCGGCGTCGGCAACCCGTTTCTCGGCGGCGGCGGCTCGCGCAACATCCAGTTAGCGCTCCGCTTAACTTTCTGACACAAACGGGCGCATCCGTAAATGATGCGCCCATCCTAAATTTGCC
>JANOGZ010000259.1:0-12538 GCA_031406255.1 Pyrinomonadaceae bacterium
CTCATGACTTTCTACGAAAAGGTAGTCTCATTAGTAGCCATAAGCTCCGATTGAAATTGCTGGAAGATCAGGTGAAAGAGCGGCGTTGCGAGCGATGCGGCAACACCGAGTGGCTGGGTGAACCCGTGCCTATCGAATTGCACCATATCAACGGAGATCGCTTTGACAATAGAATCGAGAATTTGCAATTACTTTGCCCTAATTGCCATGCTCTAACAGACAACCATGCGGGCCGTGGTTCATCGAAAGCTCTGACTGTAGCTCCTAGAGGGTTTGCGGAACAAATGTTTTGAAAATTGTGCGAAAGTGGCGTAACTGGTAGCCGCGCATGATTTAGGATCATGTCCCGAAAGGGGTGGGGGTTCGAGTCCCCCCTTTCGCACCAACAATTCAAGCGATGTCAATATATATTGTCGCGTAATTTTCTTTGAGGAAGGATGACCCGCCTTTCCAGGCCCCGTGTGGAGCAGAGGCGGGCTTTGTGTTTTTATGAAAACGGAACTTGTTGACGTCTCTCCCACTCGCAAGGAGCTCAAAATCGAAATTGACGCCGCCGCCGTGCGCGCCGAATACGACCGCGTCAGCGATCGCTATGCGCAGGCGGCGACGGTGCCCGGTTTTCGCCGCGGACGCGCGCCGCGCGCGGTCGTTCGTCAGCGTTTTAAAAAAGAGATCCGCAGCGAGGTGCTGCGCGAGCTGGTGCCGCAGGCGATCAGCGAGGCGATTACGGAGAACGCGCTCAATGTGATCGGTGAGCCCGACATCCATCTCGATACCGACGAGGCGCTCGAACGCCTCGGTGAGGGGCCGCTCGCCATTCACGCGCACGTCGAAGTGCTTCCCACGGTCACGCTCGGTGAGTACAAGGGAATGGAGACGGCGCGGCGCGTGCGCCCGATCACCGAGGAAGCGGTCGAACGCATGATCGCGGACCTGCGCGAGGCGTCGGCCGCGCTTCAGCCGGTCGAGGAACGCGGCGCGGCGCCCGGCGATACGGTGACGGTCAACTTCCGCGGCCGCTATCTCGAACCGCCCGCGGAAGAAGAGATCAACGTCCAGGATGTTGACGTGGTGCTCGGCGGCGAGGGCGTGGTGTCGGCTTTTACCGACAACCTGCTCGGCGCGCGGCCCGAGGAAACGAAGACATTCACGGTCAAGTACCCGGAGGATTTTTCGTCGAAAGGTCTCGCCGGAAAGGAGATCGAGTACACGGCGGAAGTGACGGCGGTGCGCGTCAAAGAACTGCCCGAAATGGATGACGAGTGGGCGAAAAGTCTCGGTGAAGAGATCACCTCGGTCGAGGGCCTGCGCGAGCGCCTGCGCACGAGTCTGACCGAGCGCGCGAAGTACGAATCCGAGCACCGCCTGCGCGATGACGTGCTGAGCAAACTCGTCGCGGCGCATCCATTTGAAGTTCCGCAGACGCTCGTCGACTATCAAACGCGCCGGCTGCTCGAATCAACCGTGCGCGATATGATGGCGCGCGGTATCGATCCGCGCGACCAGGAGATGAACTGGGAGGGTTTGAGCACCATGCTGCGCGCCCGGGCCGACGAAGATTTGCGCGGGTCCATCTTGCTCGAACGCATCGCCGATGAAGAAAACATCACGGCGAGCGAAGAAGAGATCGAAGCGGAGTTGACCGCGCTCGCCGCAAGCTCACAACAAAGTGTTGAACAAGTGCGCGCTGCCTTGACAAAGCAGGGAGGCGAACGTAGCATCATTGATAGGTTGCGTCATCGTAAGGCGCTCGACCTGATCGTTGAAAACGCCCGCGTACGTGATGAAGAGTGGCGCGACGAAGAAGAAGCGGCGCACGCCGCTGCTACCACAACCGAAGCGAACGCGCCGGCGAATGACCGAGAGACGAATGTCAGCCCAAGCGAGCCGCCCGCGAGCGCGGCCGAGCACGAAAGCTGACCGAAAGCGACCGAGTTAACGTTTCGGAGTTGTCGTATGGCTTTAGTTCCGATGGTTGTCGAGCAAACGTCGCGGGGCGAGCGCGCCTTTGACATCTACTCGCGGCTTTTAAAAGACAACATTATTTTCATCAGCACGCCGATTGACGATCAGATCGCCAATCTGATCGTCGCCCAACTGATCTTTCTCGAGGCGGAAGACCCGGAGAAAGACATCAACCTCTACATCAATTCGCCGGGCGGCTCGATCACGGCCGGGATGGCGATCTATGACACGATGCAGTTCATCCGTCCCGACGTGTCGACGCTCTGCGTCGGCCAGTGCGCTTCGATGGGAGCGCTCCTGCTGGCGGCGGGCGCCAAGGGCAAACGGTTTGCGCTCCCCAACTCGCGCATACTGATTCATCAACCGTCGGGCGGCGCGCAGGGCCAGGCCACCGACATCCGCATTCAAGCTGAAGAAATCATCCGCATGCGCGAGTTGACGTCAAACATTCTCGCAAAACACACAGGACAATCCTATGATATGATCGAGCGCGATGTTGAGCGCGACCGCATCATGTCGGCCACGCAGGCGAAAGAGTATGGCTTGATTGATGAAGTCATCTCGCGTCGCGTTTAGCAGACCCCCTCAAGAGAGCAACAAGCGCGACGCGGAGTCTTTGAAAGATGATCGCGAAGGTGAACCCGAGAGGGTTAACGTGTTCACTGACGCTAGAGAAAGGCGCTCCGACACAAAAGAGCCCTTCGGCGCGGGTCGCCCCCTTACTTAAACACCCGCGCGGCGCAAAGACGGAAGAGCGTTGCTTCGCAAAACCTGAGTTCGACCGAATCTGAACGACGGAGCCCCCTGAAAGCATATGGTACGCCGAAACGACGATACGTTGCGTTGTTCGTTCTGCGGTAAATCGCAGAACGAAGTGAAAAAGCTCATTGCCGGGCCGACCGTCTATATCTGCAATGAGTGCATCGACATCTGCAACGAAATCATCACCGATGATCAGCAGGCCGAAGCCGTCGCGTCACGCCCGCCGCTTCCCAAACCCGCCGAGATCAAAAACTTCCTCGAAGAATATGTCATCGGTCAGGAAGAGACCAAGAAGCGGCTCGCCGTCGCCGTCTACCAGCACTACAAGAGAATCGAGTTGGCCAGGCGCCGCAGCGAAGTCGAGATCCAGAAGTCGAACATCCTTTTGATGGGCCCGACGGGGACGGGAAAGACGCTGCTCGCGCAGACGCTGGCGCGGATGCTGAGCGTGCCCTTCACGATCGTCGACGCGACGACGCTCACCGAAGCCGGCTACGTCGGCGAAGACGTCGAAAACATCATCCTGAAGCTCCTCCAGGCCGCCAACGGCGACGTCGAGCGCGCGCAGCAGGGCATCATCTATATCGACGAGGTTGACAAGATCTGCCGCAAGGATGAGAACCCCTCGATCACGCGCGACGTGTCGGGCGAAGGAGTGCAGCAGGCGCTGTTGAAGATTCTCGAAGGCACGGTCGCCAACGTCCCGCCGCAGGGCGGACGCAAGCACCCGCATCAGGAGTTCTTCCCCGTCGACACCACCAACATTCTCTTCATCTGCGGCGGCGCTTTCGTCGGCCTGGAGAAGGTCATCGAAAGACGCCTGCGCAATAAATCCCTGGGCTTCCAGGCCGAGATCAAAGGCGGCACGGAGCGCTATGCCGATGCGCTCGCGCAGGTGCAGCCGGAAGATCTGGTGCGCTACGGATTGATCCCGGAATTCGTCGGCCGCCTGCCGGTGCTCGGCGTGCTGCACGAGTTGGACGAGGTCGCGCTGATGAAGATTCTGACCGAGCCGAAGAACGCGCTGATCAAGCAGTATCAGAAGAAATTCGATTACGACAACGTCAAGCTGCGTTTCTCAGAGGACGCCCTCCGTGCGATTGCGCGCCAGGCCGTCGAACGCAAGGTCGGCGCGCGCGGCCTGATGATGATTATGGAAGAACTGCTGCTCGAGGCGATGTACACTTTGCCGTCGCAGAAGCGCATCAAAGAATTCGTCATCACGCACGAAATGGTCGAACGTCGGCGCGCCCTTCCGGGAGAAGGTCTCTCCGGTGTAGATGACGCCGCCGCGTGATGAATCCGGCACGACAAATTGGCGGGTTCGGGAGTTCGAGTCGCTCTGTGCAGATCAAACTCCTGAACCCGCCAATTTTCTGATCAGTAGCGCGCGGGCGCAGAATGGTTTAAAATCCTGTCTGGTCGATGGCTTATGGGCGAGCGGCCTCAGCGCCGCCTCGCCCTTTACACCGTAGTACGGCGAAAGAGATTTCACTAGCGTTATGGAAGAATATTCAGATCGCACTCCGGCGGACATCACGCGCTATCCGATGGTCCCAATCCGCGATGTCGTCATCTTTCCCTTCACCAAAGTCGCGTTCAAGATCGGCCGTCCCGGGTCGGTGCGCGCCCTGGAAGAGGCTCTGGCGTCCGACCGCACGATCTTTCTCGCGACGCAGCATGACGCTTCGATTGATGAGCCGACGCCCGATCAGATTTACAGCGTCGGCACCATCGCTCGCATCCTTCAGGCGCAGCGCCAGGAAAACGGCCAGACCAAAGTGGTCGTCGAGGGACGCGAGCGCGCGACGACCATCCGGGTGGATAACGATAACGGGGCGTTTACCGCCACGGTGCGGCGTGCCCCGGTCGTCGCCGAGACGGGGCCGCGCCTTGAAGCGCTCGTGCAACGCATCGCGACCCTCGTCGAACAGCACCTGCGCCTCGCCCCCGAAGCCCAAACGGACGCGCTGCAAACCGCCCTGCGCAATCAAGACCCGTCGCATCTGGCCGACGCGCTCGCCTCGCAGTTGCGCATCTCGGTCGAGGACAAACAGGGACTGCTGGAAATATTCTCGACGCACGGTCGTCTCCAGCGGCTCGTCGAACTGCTCGAAGTCGAAGTGGATAAACGACAGCTTGACCGGACGATTCAGGCGCGCGTTAAGCGGCAGATGGAGAAAGCGCAGAAGGAGTATTACCTCAACGAGCAGATCAAAGCGATTCACAAGGAACTCGGCCGCAAAGACGAGAAGGCCGAGATGGAAGATCTGCGCAAGCGTATCGAAGAAGCGGGCATGTCCGAAGAAGCGAAGGAGAAAGCCCTCCAGGAGCTTCACCGCCTCGAAGCGATGCCGCCGATGTCGGCCGAAGGCACCGTTTCGCGCACGTACATCGACTGGCTTCTGAGCGTGCCCTGGAAACAGAAGTCGAAAGAGATGCGCGATATCACGAAGGCCGAAGAAGTCTTAAACGAAGACCATTACAGTCTGGAAAAAATCAAGGACCGCATCCTCGAGCACCTCGCCGTGCGACAGCTCGTGAAGAATCCGAAGGGCTCAATTCTCTGTTTTGTCGGCCCGCCGGGAGTCGGTAAGACGAGCCTCGGCAAGTCCATCGCGCGCGCGACCGGAAGGAAGTTTGTGCGTCTCAGCCTGGGCGGGGTGCGCGATGAGGCGGAGGTGCGCGGTCACCGCCGCACCTACATCGGCGCGCTCCCCGGCCAGATCATCCAGATGATGAAAAAGGCCGGCACGATCAATCCGGTGATCCTGCTCGATGAAGTGGATAAGCTCGGCGCGGATTTCCGCGGCGATCCGAGCGCGGCGCTCCTCGAAGTGCTCGACCCGGAGCAGAACAACACTTTTCAGGATCACTATCTGGATATCGAGTATGACCTCTCGAAGGTCTTCTTCATCGCGACGGCCAACGTGCTGCACACGATTCCGCCGCCGCTCCAGGACCGTCTGGAAATACTGCGGCTTTCCGGCTACACCGAGCGCGAAAAACTGGAGATCGCCAAGCGCCACCTCGTCGCCAAGCAGGCCGAGGGCAGCGGTTTGAAAACCGAGCAGGTCGAGTTTACGAAGGAAGGCTTGCTGGAGATCATCCGCCATTACACGCGCGAGGCGGGCGTGCGTAATCTCGAGCGCGAGATCGGCTCGTGCTGTCGCAAGGTGGCGCGCAAGCTCGTCGCCGAAAACGCGGGCGAGGATTTCAAAGAGGTCGTCACGGCCGAACGCGTGCGCGAGATGCTCGGCCCGATCAAATTCCGGCAGCAACCGGCCGCCGCTTCGAGCGAGATCGGACTGGCGATGGGCCTGGCCTGGACCGAAGTCGGCGGCGAAGTCCTCCAGATCGAAGCGACGCTCACCAACGGGCGCGGCGGCGTTATGCTCACCGGCAAACTCGGCGAGGTCATGCAGGAATCGGCGCAGGCCGCGCTCACCTGCATCAAAGCTCGCTCCGAGCGTCTCGGAATGAGTCTTGATTTTATCCGCAAGCGTGATCTGCACGTCCACATTCCCGAAGGGGCGATCCCGAAGGATGGCCCTTCGGCCGGCGTCACGCTGGCGACCGCGATGGCCTCGGCATTATCGCGCGTTCCCGTCCGCAAAGACGTCGCGATGACCGGCGAGATCACCCTGCGCGGGCGCGTGCTGCCGGTGGGCGGCATCAAGGAAAAACTGCTGGCCGCGCATCGCATCGGTATCACCACGATAATCATGCCGAAAGACAACGAGAAAGACCTGACGGAAGTGCCCGAAGAGGTTCGCGCCGATTTGCATGTCCATTTCGTCGAAACGATTGATGAAGCGCTCATACTCGCCCTTGAAGATGCCTGCCCGGCGGATGCCGGCCCGACCGACGATGCCGGTCCGCCGCTCTGGACGACCGATCCGCCATCGCAGAGCACGCCGACGATGGTCGACTAAGCGGTTCAGTTAAGCGGCAGAGAACGCGGGTTGTCGAATCGAAGATTAACGCGCTCTCTTCGGCTCCCTCATAGTGCTATCGCGCCGGCCCGCGTCGCTTTGCGCAAATCCTCGACGATCATTTTTTCTAAGATCAACATCACGCGCGCGGGCGCCGGGCATCAGTCGCCGAGAAGCATGAAGCAGTAGTAATGACAGGGTGTTGCCGGATTTCAGGGAGAAGCAGAGATGAATGATAAGCAGCAGAGCGCAGAATTGATCCTTAAGTTGTATGATCTACGTCGCGAAGAGACGATGCGTAAGGCGCGCGACTGGTTTGCGAGATTCAATCCGGAGAGCGCGCAGGATATTTTAAGCGCCATCACGGGCGAGCATAGCGCCTATTACCGAATGGTCACGACATACTGGGATATGGCCGCATCTTTCGTCAATCACGGGGCGATCGATGAACAGATGTTCAACGATGCGAACGGGGAGCATGTGTTCCTGTTTGCCAAGATCGAGCCTTTTCTCGAAGAGCTTCGGGCGACCATCGGCCCGCAGGTGCTCACCCACCTCGAACAACTCGTGATGCGCCTGCCTGATGCGAAACAGCGCCTCACGCACCTGCGCGAGATGTCGAAACGGTGGGCCGCGATGCGCGCCGAGGCCGAAAAGAAGAAGGCCCAGCACGGAGGTTAGCCGCGCGCTTTCGCGAAGCGACGACGGAGCGAAGAATTTGCCCGGCGCGAGCGAGTTTGAGAGGATCGGTATTCCCGGTTAAAAGAGCCGACTTTAAGTAGCCCTGGCATGAAGATCACGAGCGCTGAATTTGTTAAAAGCGCGTTTGATGAGCAGCAGTGGCCGCGCGGCCACTCTCCGGAAGTCGCTTTTCTCGGCCGCTCGAACGTCGGCAAATCGAGCTTGATGAATTCCCTGTTGGGCGTTCGCGGTCTCGCCCGCACGTCTCGCACGCCGGGACGGACGCAAGCCTTAAACTTCTTTTTGATCAACAAGTGGTTCCATTTTGTTGATCTTCCGGGTTATGGCTACGCGCGCGTGCCGCAGGCGGTGCGGGCGGCGTGGGGCGAGATTGTAACGAGCTACCTTGCCAAGCGTCCGTCGCTTGTGCTATCAATTCATGTCGTTGATTCGCGCCATGAACCCACAAAATTGGATTTACAGCTTCGCGCGTGGCTGGCGTCCCATGAGAAGCCGTTCCTGACGGTCGCCACGAAATCCGATAAGCTCTCGCAAAACGAGTTGCGCAGAAATCTCGCGCGCGCGCGAGATATGCTGGGAGGCGGCGAAATCATCGCATATTCCGCCGTCGCATTACGCGGACGCGACGAGGTTTGGCGCGCCATCGAAGAGGTCTTGACCGTCTCAAAATCCCCTGTTGAAATCTCGAAAGTGGTAAAGAGGTAAACCAGACGAACGCACATAGCATCCAACGAGTGCTCTTGTGCGATTCCCACTAACAGATGAGAGAACTTCACCGGACGGCGCCCGGTTTGCAAATTAAATCTAGCCCCCGTTCGAATCACGTTAGTTCGAGAGACCGCGAGAGGCAGCGCCTCACGATTCGCGCGCCGGAAGTTTCACCCGTCGCCTAACGGATTAACAGAGGCACCAATCCCGATTACATTAATGCAATTTTATTACGGAGCAACGTGGCATCCAGAGCATTGCCGCCGATAGGGCATCCGGAGTAGTGCCACTAATGAAGATTTGAAGATCGCCGGAGCACCGCCGCCGCAGGACGGGGCGCCGGGAGCGATCGCCCGAGAGAAGAACGGAAATGTCACAACGCACACCACGCACACGCAGTAATAGCAATAATCATACGACGGGCAATGATGGCAGCAGATCGAGCGCCGCCACGGTCGAAGCTCCGCCGGAAATAGAATCCGAGAAAGAATCGGAGGCGCCGGCATCAACACCATCACCGCGTGGCGGCACCCCGGAACCTTTCAACCTGGCGACGCTCAAGGAGATGTCCATCTCAAAGCTGACGCAGATCGCCAAGGATCTGGACGTGCCGGGCGCGACCGGAATGCGCAAGCAGGAGCTCATCTTCAAAGTTCTCGCCGCGCAGACCGAGAAGAGCGGCCTCATCTTTTCCGAGGGCGTGCTTGAAACGCTGCCCGATGGATTCGGGTTCCTGCGTGCGCCGGAATACAACTACCTGCCCGGCCCTGATGACATCTACGTCAGCCCCTCGCAAATTCGTAAATTCGATTTGCGCACCGGCGACACTGTCAGCGGACAGATTCGTCCACCCAAAGAGGGCGAGCGCTATTTTGCGCTCATCAAGGTCGAGGCGATCAACTTCGAAGCGCCCGACATGGCGCGCGAGAAGGTCTTTTTCGACAACCTGACGCCGCTCTACCCGGACGAGCAACTACGGATGGAGGCTTTGTCGGATAATCTGTCGGCCCGCGTGATCGACCTTGTGACGCCGATCGGTAAGGGGCAGCGCGGTTTGATCGTTGCGCCGCCGCGCACGGGAAAGACGATGCTCCTCCAGACCATCGCCAATTCCGTGACGCATAACCACCCGGAAGTCTCGCTGATCGTCCTCTTGATTGATGAGCGTCCGGAGGAAGTCACGGACATGCAGCGGTCGGTTAACGGCGAAGTGATTTCATCGACCTTCGACGAACCACCGACGCGTCACGTCCAGGTGGCCGATATGGTGATCGAGAAGGCGAAGCGCCTCGTCGAGCACAAGCGCGATGTGGTCATCCTGCTCGACAGCCTGACGCGCCTGGCGCGCGCACACAACGCCGTCGTGCCGCCCTCGGGCAAAATCCTCTCCGGCGGTATTGACGCCAACGCCCTGCAGCGCCCGAAACGCTTTTTCGGTGCGGCGCGCAATATCGAGGAGGGCGGAAGCCTGACGATTATCGCGACGGCGCTGATTGATACGGGATCGCGCATGGACGACGTGATCTTTGAGGAATTCAAAGGCACGGGCAACTGTGAAATCCACCTCGATCGCCGGCTCAGCGACAAACGGCTCTTCCCGGCCATTGACCTGCAGCGATCCGGCACGCGCAAGGAGGAGTTGCTGATCAGCAAAGAGGACCTCGCCCGCATCTGGGTAATGCGCCGCGTCCTGAATCCGCTTTCTCCCGTCGAGCAGATGGAAGTCGTGCTCGAACGCCTCGGCAAAACCAAGTCTAACGCCGATTTCCTCGCCTCGATGCAGACCTAAATCGGCCGCCGGCTCGATTCTTGACAAAACGGAGGCGGCTTCGCGATAGTATGACGGCTAAAGCTTTGGTGTTCAGCCTGTTCGTCAAACGTCCCCGTATCTTCGGGCGGGATGCTCGGTGAAGAGTTTGCGCGTCGCGATATTATCATCCGAGGCCGTGCCTTTTGCCAAAACGGGTGGACTCGGTGATGTGGCGGGTGCACTGCCCAAAGCCCTGCGTGAGAGCGGCGCAGTGGATGCGTTTCTTATTCACCCGCTCTACGAACAGACCGACCGTCGCTTCATCCGCGATCAGATCATTGATAATTTAGAGGTTGAGTGGCCGGGCGGAGCGCGTCGCGCCAGCGTCTGGTACAGCGACGCGCCGGGCGCGCCGACCTATCTCATCGACGCCCCTGAATATTTCGCGCGGGCGGGCATTTATGGCTACCATGATGACCATGAACGCTTCGCTTTCTTCTCGCGCGCCGCCCTCGCCCTGCTGCGGCGTCTGGGCACGCCGCCGGAGATTATTCACGGCAACGATTGGACGAGCGGTTTTACGGCCGTCGAACTGCGCGGGCGGCGCTCGTTCGACTCCTTTTACGCGCGCACGCGCATGCTCTTTTCCATTCATAATCTTGCTTATCAGGGCACGTTTGGTCCGGGGGCGCTCGGCTCGCTGGGTTTTAGCAGTAGCGAGGATCAGGGATACTTCATGCTGAACGGCGCCGCGTCGGCGATGAAAGCCGGCCTGATGGCGAGCGATGCGCTATCGACCGTGAGCCGCCGCTACGCGCTGGAGATTCAGACGCCGGAGAATGGCTACGGCCTTGACTGGCTGCTGCGCATGCGGCGCGATCGTCTCGTCGGGATCACCAATGGAGTCGATTACGACGTCTGGAATGCGGCGACCGATCCGCACCTGGCGGCGCGCTTTTCGGCCGGGGACCTGGCGGGCAAGCGCATCTGCAAGCTCGATCTTTTGCGCCGTTATGGCTTGCCGGAAGATCCGGAGCGGCCGATCATCGCCTCTATTTCGCGCCTCATCGCGCAGAAGGGCTATGATCTGATCAAGGAGGCGGCCACCGCGATCCTGGAGACCGGAGCGGTATTCATCGCACTCGGCTCCGGGGCGCAAGAGTATGAGGATTTTCTCCAGCGATGGCACGATTATGCGCCGCATCAGGTAGGTATCTACAAGGGTTTCAACGAGGCGCTGGCGCATCAGATCGAAGCTGGCGCAGATATTTTTTTGATGCCCTCGCTGTATGAGCCGTGCGGATTGAACCAGATGTACAGCATGCGCTACGGCACGGTGCCGGTGGTGCGCGCCACCGGCGGGCTCGACGATACGGTCGAGGATTTCAATCGCGCGCGCGAAGCGGGACGCGCCGGCAATGGCTTTAAATTCGACCACTATTCGGCCGAGGCGATGCTCGGCAGCCTCCATGAAGCGCTCTACTGTTACGCTGAGCCGGATATCTGGCGCACCATTCAATTAAACGGCATGGCGGCGGACAATTCATGGCAGGCCGCCGCCCGCAAATATGTCGAACTGTACCGCGCAGTGATTGAAATGTAGGACGGGCGCGCCCTGGACAGGCCACCGTTGATTTTCAATTTTTCAGTCAAACATTAAAAGGGCGCGCCGGAGTGATGGTTCTCAGTCCGGCTGGCGCAGACGATGACGGCAACAGTAAGGAGAACTTTTCGCATGAGTGAACATGTTATTGATGTCAGCGATGGCAATTTTGAAGCAGACGTTCTCAAGTCGGACAAGCCCGTGCTGGTCGATTTCTGGGCGGCATGGTGTGCCCCGTGTCGCATGCTTGCGCCGACGGTCGAGGCGGTGGCTGAAAAGTATGCCGGAAGCGCCAGCGTTGTGAAGCTGAATGTTGATGAAAATCCTTCGACCTCGCAGCGCTACGGTATCAAAGGCATTCCGACGCTGATTCTCTTCAAGAACGGCAAGGAAGAAGAGCGGGTGGTGGGAGCAACTTCCAAAGAAGCTATTTCGCGCATGATCGAAAAGCACGTGAGCGGCGCGGCTAACGCTTAAAAACCAGGTTTTGGAGATGTGGCGCGGGCGGTATTGTGAATGTCCGCTCGCGCCACCGCTGCGTTCGCCGAGAGACGCAAGACGATTCCATCTCTTGTTACGCTCGTGCATTAAGGCAGTAGGTCGAGCGCTGATGCTTTGATGAAAACACCACCCGTCAATCGCGCCGCTCGCAAGCGGCGGTCTTTTGAAGAACGCCTCGTCGCGGCGAAACGTTCACGTACGGTTGAAGATGCAAAATTTCGTGCCCGCCAGGTGCACGGCAAGCTGCGCCGTTTTGTCACCGTCAATTTTCGCAAGGAAGAGGTCGTCGCCGCGCTCGCCCTGCGGCGCGGTGAGTGTAATCGCTGCGGCGCATGCTGCGAGATTCTTTTCAAATGCCCCTTCCTCAAAAAGCACGGAGACGGCACCACTTCCTGTGGCATTTATGATGATCGGCCCAACCAATGCCGCCTTTTCCCCATCGAGAAGCGCGATCTGGAAGAGGTCCGCGGAACCTGCAGCTTCTATTTTATTGAGAGGCCCGTCAAATTAGAGAAAGCCAGCTGAAACAGCAGTGGTGAGTGGTCAGTGTTAAGTAGATTTAAAAAATACCACAGTCCACAGAACACAGAACCAAGAAATTTATTTGAAAAA
>JANOGZ010000887.1:0-6112 GCA_031406255.1 Pyrinomonadaceae bacterium
CTTCGCGCGCCGGTGTCGCGTCACCCATTGCTGCGACGATGAGCCGGCGCCGCCGGCTATCACAACAGGGTGCGCGCTCGGCGGCGGCGGCGGCGGCGGCGGCGATGGTCCTGTTAATGATCGGATTGCTGGTCGCCACACGCTTGCTGCGAACGCCACCGGCCGGGCCGGTTGAGCAGGCGCGCGGCGTCGCGTCACAGGCGGTGATGCCGAAGGGACCTCCGGCGCCTGATGAGGCTCCGGTGCCGCAGACCATTGATACTGCTTCTGACTCGCCGGTCAATTACGAGCCGGAAGAACTCATGATTCAACCTCCCCTACGGCGCGCACTGTTGCGAATGTCACGCACGGGCGAAGCACACCGCCGCGACAGCGACGCCAGTCGCGCCGCTCTAAACGCCGCTCCGCGTGAAATCGAGGACGCGCCCGAGGAGACGAGCGAAGGTGAGATTGCCACGGATTTTCTTCCCTTCATGACAGCGGGCGATCTGTCCGCGCTCGAAGGCGGCCAGGTCGTGCGCGTCGAGTTGCCCCGCTCGGCGCTCGTTTCATTTGGATTGTCAACGAATATGGAGCGCTCGGGTGAGCGCGTCAAGGCGGACGTACTGCTCGGCGAAGATGGGATGGCGCGCGCCATTCGCTTCGTGCGCTAACCCCGTCGGCAATCTCCGATGTGAGGGATTTATTCATCATCCTAACGATTAATAGTGAGAGGAAAGAGAGGACGGTATGAGAATTCAAAAACCATGGATCAGAACTTCGGCGCTCGTGCTCGCGGTGCTGGCGAATAGCATGGGCGTGTTCGCGCAGGGCGCGCGTCAGGAGAAGCCACAACCCAGGCCCGAGCCCGATGTCATCATCGAGCGGGACGAGATCATGATTGCGGGCCCGGGAGAAGGCATGGCCATGCCGGCCATCGCGCCGCTCGGCCGGCCCGGCAGCGATACCTTCGTCTTCGTCTCTTCGGAGATGAGTTTTGGCGGCAAGGTCGTCAAGGGTGCGCCCTATTCGGCGCAGGCCGTGACGGAGTCGATCCAGACGCTGAGCGATGGCAACCGCATAGTCCGGAAGAATACGGCCGCGGTCTACCGTGATAGCGAGGGGCGCACGCGGCGCGATCAGACGCTCGGCGCGATCGGCCCGTTCGCGGTGGCCGGCGATCCCCCCCAGACATTCTTCATTAACGATCCGGTCGCCGGCGTTAACTATATTTTAGAGCCGCGCAGCCGCACGGCGCGTAAGCTGATGGTTCAGAGCTCCGCGGCTAAACTGCCTGATAACATTCCTGCTCCTCGCGCCCGCGTCGCCGTCATCGCTCCCGGGGCTTCTCCGTCCGGGAACGTGAGGGTGCCGGAGGAGGTATTCATGGCTCCGGCGCCCCCTCCCGGCCATCATGCTGTGCCGCACAGGGAAGTTTTCAGCTATGCGCACGCACCGACAGAAGCAAAGAAAGAATCGCTCGGAAAGCAGACGATCGAGGGTGTCGAGGCCGAAGGCACACGCACCACCGTCACGATTGCGGCTGATGAGATCGGTAACGAGCTTCCGATCCAGATCGTCACCGAGCGGTGGTACTCGCCCGAGCTGCAGACGGCCGTGATGACGCGCCACCGCGATCCACGCTTCGGTGAGACGATCTACAGGCTGACGAATATCAACCGCAGCGAACCGGTGCGCACGCTCTTTGAAGTTCCCTCAGACTATACGATCAAGGAAGCGCCGCAGCCGATGTATCGGACGATGCGGCGCAGGAAGCCCGGCGATGAAAAGTAGTTGCGAAAGCACATCAGGAAAGGGCGCCGCGTCAATTGACAAGGGCGCCCTTTCAGTTTTCCGCGGGCTGCTAATTTACGACCACACGCCCGGAATCGCCGTCGCGCAGGTCGGGCACTTCCCGTCGGGTCTGACCTTCATCTGCTGGATGCGATAGCCGTAGCGTTCGATCAATAGTTCATCGCAAGCGTGGCAATAGGTGTTTTCCCAGCGGCCGACCCGGCCCGGTAAATTTCCCGCATAGACATAGCGCAGGCCCGCCGCGCGGCCGATCTCGCAGGCGCGGATCAGTTGCTCGGCCGTGGTGTTGGCGTTTTCCGTCATGTTGTAGTCTTTGTGAAAGGCCGTCACATGCCAGGGAATAGCGGGCGAGACCGACGCGATAAAATCGGCGGCGCGCCTCAGCTCATCCTCCGCATCGTTGAAGCCCGGTATCACGAGCGTGACGATTTCTTCCCAGAAGCCCCGCTCGTGAACCATCTTGACCGTCTCTAAAATGTTATCCACCACTCCGCCCAGTTGACGGTAATTGCGATCGCTCATCGATTTCAGATCGATCTTGTAACAATCGGTCCACGGGCGCAGGTAATCGAGCACCTGCGGGGTCGCGTTGCCGTTCGAGATGAACGCCGTTTTGAACCCCGCCGGTTTGGCGCGCCTGAATACCTCGACCGCCCACTCGGCGGTAATCAATGGCTCGTTGTAGCTTGATCCGATCATCGAGGCCCCGTAGGCGTGCGCCAGAGCGACGAGCCGCTCGGCCGTCACCCGCTGCGGCGCGACGCCCGCCGCGTCGTCGCGGAGAGTTTGCGAGGTTAACCAATTCTGACAATATGAGCAGTGAAGGTCGCAACCGAGCATGCCGAAGGTGAGGGTATCGGAGCCGGGCAGCGCATGAAAGAAGGGTTTTTTCTCGGTCGGGTCGCACTGCAGCGCGGCGACGTAGTTGACGGGCGCCATCAACCGTCCGGCCTCGTTATAACGCACTTTGCAGATGCCGCGCTTGCCTTCTTTGATTAGACAGCGGTGACCGCAGGCGTAGCAGCGCAGATCATTCCCCGTCAGATGTTCCGTCAATTCGGCCGCGCCTTCGGCCGTCATCTCATCCAGTACTCCGGCGAGCGAAGTCGCTCTCTTACTCATCGGCATTTCTCTTAAATCCTCGTTCGATAGCAGAATTACGGGGAACTAATTATACTCTTTTGGATGCGATTTCGCAGACATTCCACCCGTCAACCAGGGCGAACGCATTATAAACGAAAGGAGTAAAAGGGTTGAGTTAGTCAGTTGCGGTGCGCTAGTTTGGACGGACTGCTTTTGCAGAAGGAGTTCGTCTGAATGTCAAAACAGAGAAAAGAATCAAGCATTCTGGCTTATTTTGGAGATTTGGCAGACCCCCGCATTGAGCGCTGCAAACGACATCAATTGATAGACATCATTGCGATAGGCATCTGCGCGGTGATTTGCGGTGCGGATTCTTTTGTCGAGATGGAAGAGTTTGGCAAAGCCAAGCGCGAGTGGTTCGAGACATTTCTTGATTTAGAGAACGGGATACCGTCACACGATACGTTTCGCCGCGTGTTTGGCAAACTCAAGCCGTCGGAGTTTCAACGCTGCTTTTTGGCGTGGATCGAGTCGGTACAAGAACAAACTAAAGGCGAGATCGTGGCGATCGATGGGAAGGCATTGCGCGGCACATTTGAACGCACGACCGACAAGTCAGCGATCCGCATGGTCAGCGCGTGGGCGACTAAAAACAGCCTCGTTCTGGGGCAAGTCAAGACCTCGGAGAAGTCGAATGAGATTACAGCGATTCCGCGTTTGTTGAGATTGTTGGAGATTGAAGGCTGCCTCGTAACCATTGATGCGATGGGCTGTCAGCGTGAGATTGTAGAGCAGATAGTCGAACAGAAGGCTGACTATTGTATCTCGCTCAAAGGCAATCAAGGCATCTTGCATGAAGAAGTGAGGGAGTATTTCGAGTGGGCCAGAGCAATTGACTTCAAACAAATTGAGTACAGCTATGCGGAATCGGTTGAGAAAGATCACGGGCGAATAGAAACCAGAAGATGCTGGAGCGTGGAGGATGTAGATTGGTTGAATAACAAAGAAGAATGGAAAGGCTTGCGAAGCATCTGCGCCGTTGAAGCGGAAAGATTAGAGTTGAGTACAAAGAAGCGGTCCATGGAGACACGTTATTTCATATCAAGTCTTCCAAGCGAGGCTAAAGAGTTGTCCAGAGCAGTAAGAAAGCATTGGGAGATAGAAAACTCACTACATTGGGTCTTGGATGTGGCGTTTCGAGAAGACAACTGTCAGATACGCACAGATAACGCGGCGGAAAATTTCGCTATGTTGCGCCACATCGCGGTCAATCTTCTGAAAAGAGAGAAGACAGCAAAGGTGGGAGTGAAAATCAAACGAAACAAGGCTGGTTGGGACACCAACTATCTGCTAAAAGTTCTGACAGGCTAACAATTTATAATGCGTTCGCCCTAAGATTGATGGTGGTCAGCTTTCTTCAAGGCGTAAATCTGGTATCTTTGCTCGCGGGTAAGCTGTTGGTAGCTCATCCAGTGCTCCTTTTGACTTGGCGGTTGAAATAGCACTGATGCTACCGCAGTTTGCCCTTCACCAGCCAAGTCGAAAGTTGCACTTACAAGTTGAATTCACGATTTATTGTCCCCATCGGGGAGGGTTAAAACCCTCGCCTTTAGGCGAAGACTTCAGTAGGTTTTCTGGTGCGTGCTAAAGTCCCAAGCCATGACGGACTATCGGCATGGCGCACACACGGTTTTTCGCATTCACCTGCACTTGGTTTGGGTTACAAAGTACCGCAAGCCCGTCATGCGAGGTGAAGTTGGCACCAGACTTCGAGAGTTGATCCGTGAAATCTGCGGCTCTCACGAAGTCACAATTATGAAAGGTCATGTCGCCAGCGATCACATTCATCTGTTCGTGAGCGTGCCGCCGAGTCTGACCATCAGCCGGCTGCTCCAGATGTTGAAAGGGAAGAGTTCGTACAAGTTGATGCACGAGTTTCCACATCTGAGAAAGAAGTTCTGGGGACGCCATCTCTGGGCACGCGGATATTTTTGCGTCAGCAGCGGCAACGTCACCGACGAAGTTATCAAGCAATACATTGAAGAGCAAAGTCATGACCAAGACTCGGACTTTCGCGTAGAGGGCGAAGATGATGCCAGTTAAAGGGTCAAGCTGCGCCACGCTCAGGACTTTCAGTCCGTTACAAAGATGCCTCCGCCTTTAGGCGTGTGGAGTATTCACTTGTGACGCTCGAAGAGACGGCGAATCAACTGCGGTGAAAGCAGAAGCGGCTGGAGCAGGGAGCCGGTGGTGAACCTTCGCGCGATGCCGCGAAACAGCTGCGCGGCGCGCGGCGTGTAGTTGAACCACCACACGTCGCGAAAGCGCGCCATGTGGTTGACGTGGATGTGATAGGGCGCGACGAGCTCGAGCAGACCGAGGCGGCCATGCGTTCTGCCGAGACCGCTGTGTTTGACGCCGCCCCACGGCGTCTGTGCAATGGCGTGCGTGTAGAGGACTTCGTTAACCATCACGGTGCCCGCCTCGATCGCCCCGGCGACACGCCGCCCGCGTTTGATGTTATTCGTCCAGACGCTGGCCGTTAAACCGAACTCGCTGTCGTTGGCGAGCCGGATGGCCTCTTCTTCTGTTTTAAATGTCATCAACGGAAGGATCGGGCCGAACGTCTCCTCGCGCATCACGGCCATATCATGATTGACGCCGTCGAGGACGGTCGGTTCATGAAAAATACCGCCGGAGAATTTGCGCGGGCGCCCGCCGCCGGCGAGCACGCGCGCGCCGCGTTCGACCGCATCGCTGATGTGGCGTTCGACGATGCCGCGCTGATTTTCGCTCGACATCGCTCCGACATCGGCGCCTTCATGGGTGCCCAGGTTCTGGCGCAGGGCGCGTGTCTTTTCGACGACGCGTGCGGTGAATTCCGCCGCGATGTCTTCGTGGAGGTAACACCGCTCGATCGAGGCGCAGGCCTGGCCCGAGTTGGCGAATGCTCCCCACACGGCGGCGCTGGCGGCCATCTCGATATCGGCATCCTCGAAGACGATCATCGGGTCTTTGCCACCGAGTTCGAGAACCACGGGAATGAGATTTCTCCCGGCCGTTTCAGCGACGCGCCTGCCCGTAGTGACGCTTCCCGTGAACATGATTTTATCGACCCCTGCCTGAACCAGCGCCGCGCCGGTCGAGCCATCGCCGGTGGCTACTTCTAACAATCCATCGGGCAGCCCGGCGCTCTTGAAAACCTCTCTGATTCGTAAACCGACGAGCGGCGTCA
>JANOGZ010000407.1:0-1094 GCA_031406255.1 Pyrinomonadaceae bacterium
AGCCGCGAAGAGCTGATCGAGATGCTGGGCGCAACTGGCGCAGAGGCACTCCCCCAATCGCTCACATCTCAGGCTCGTGGAACTGCGCCGGATGCTCATGCGCCTGTCCCACCGCGCGAACCCATCGCGGCTAATGCGGACAGCTTCTGGCGCGGCGGCGACCTGCCTGCCGATCTGTTCGGCGAAGTCAATCTCCCGCCGACCTCAGCCGCTTTACCGAAGCGACTCGGCAATTTTCCCTTCTGGCGCGGCACGGAGCGTTTCCTCGAAGCCATCGAGCCGGTTTACACCCAAGCCTCTGCGCGCGGGCTGGATGTGTTTCTCGGTTTACGACCAGCCACCTAATCGAATATACAATCGGATTAACACCTGTTTCCCGCTGGAAGCGAGACCCTGAAGTAATGTCAAAATCGTCCCTCAACAACCTGAGCCGCCGCGCTATACGCGCCTTGGCAGGAGAGCGCTACTTCGCACGCGGAGAAGCTTACTTCAACGAGGAGCGCGTGGGCAGTCTGACGGAATATCGAGGGACGGTGACGGCGAAGGTCGCCGGGACGGAGGATTATCGCGTCAAGCTGTGGGCAGATAAAACCGGCATCGGTTACTCGTGTAGCTGCCCTCTCGGAGACAACGGAGAGTTTTGTAAGCACTGTGTCGCCGTCGCCCTGGCATGGACCGAAGAAGCCGGAGAGAAAAACAAACGTGGCGCGGACAGAAAGTCTGCGGCCACGATGGAGGACGTGCGCCTCTTTCTTGAGCGGCAGGATAAGAGCAGGCTTATCGACATGCTCCTCAACGAAGCGATGGAGAGTGATAGTTTGCGTGAACGCCTGTTTCTTGAGACAGCGCGGATGAACCCTGAACGTGTTGATCTTGCCACTTATCGTCGCGCGATCAAGAAAGCCTTCCGCATTGATGATTTCGTGGACTACTATTCGGCAGGAGGCTACGCACAAGGTATTCGCCGCGTGATCGAAGCGGTCGCCACGCTGCTCGATGGCGGTCATGCGGCAGAGACAATCGAACTCACTGAATATGCGCTCTCTCAAATGGAAGAGTCGTTGGGACTCATTGACGACTCCGATGGGCGCATG
>JANOGZ010000473.1:0-4156 GCA_031406255.1 Pyrinomonadaceae bacterium
ATATCTGTTATAAGCATCCGCTCCCCATTTCTGCTGAAGATTTAAATCCTGTTCAGCGGCGCGGGCGGCATATTCCTGCGCTCTCGCTTCATCGCCTGTCCGCCGGCAGGCGCGCGCCGCGATCAACCATGCGCGCCATGCCGACTCATACTGCCCTGTTCGGGCAAACTTCTCCTGATCCTGCAACGCGATCTCTACTGCTTCCGGTGCGTCGCCATTTTCAAGCGTCGCTTCGGCTAAGGCGAGTTTTGATTTTGAGATAAGCCACGGATCGCCCTGGCTCATTGCCATTTGCAACGATTCTTCACATGACTGTTTACCTTCAAGCCTTGCGCCGGATAAAGCGTTGGACAATCCGGTTATCCGTTTCGTTTCCAGGATGAACTCCTTGTCATCTGACAATTTGAGGGCCTCTTTGCTCTTCGCCTTCGCTTCTTCAAAGCGGCGCTCGCTCAGGGCCATCTCCGCGTTATTTATATATAGCGCTGCTAATAACCCCTTATATCCATCCGGGCGATCTGCGAGAGTGAAGGTCCGCTCAAACATCTCGCGAGCTTCCTGGTAGCGGCCTAATCGCCATAGTGCGCTCCCACAATTCAGCATGCCATAGCCGATTCTCAGTTCATCGCCCAGCGATTTGTTAGCAGCGAGATTCTTTTCGAAATGGCCGAGTGCTTCTGGATATCGCTCTTGCTGCAAAAGAACCATACCGAGCGATTCATGAGCGAGAGCTTGTTGAGCCACGTTATTTAATTCTCGGGCAAGATTTAGTTGCTCCTCAAACACTTCTCGCGCAGCGTCGTAATCGCCCTTTTGCCGCCGGGCACGTCCAATCAAAATCAGCGCCTGCGAGGTCTCTGAACGGTATCCTGCCTGTTGATAAAACTTGCGTGCCTGCTCGGCGTTGCGCAGCCCTTCGTCCGTATTTCCCCGCTGTATACGAAGATTCCCGAGCAGAAACAGCGCCGTCGCTTCATTACGCTCCCCCTTGTACTGCGCTGCGGATTCCAGCGCTTTTTTGTAATACTCCTCGGCCTTCTCATATTCTCCCCCGTAAAAAGAAGCGTTTCCAAGCGCAATAAGGCCGAGGGTATTCAGATTATCCATTCTGTTAACCTGCGCCAGATTAATGGCGTCCGTCGCGTACTGGCGCGCTTGCGCAATCTTTTTAGTAGTTCCTGAAATATTACTCAGCAGGATCAGGGCATTGATCTGCTGATAGATGTTATTAGTGGTGGTACGCGTGATCTCTAGCGCCCGTTGCAAATCTCTATTAGCATCATCTACCCGGCGTAGGCTGTTGAAAAGACGGCCACGCTGATAAAGCACTTCCGTGACCCCTTCATAATTGCTCAGAGATTGATAAAGGTTTTCAGCCTTCTTAAATGCTTCTGTGGCACCCGCCAAATTTTGTTTACGGCCGGAGAGGATTCCCAATCGCAGAAGGGCCGCTGCGGATCGGGGATTGCGATTTGTAGCTTCCACATAGCTCTCTATCGCTTTATCTAGTTCTTCGTTCTTTTCATAAGCGCGTCCCAAGTCCAGATATGCATATGCTTTTTCCGAATCCGGCGATTGTTGCACAATTGCGCGATAGGTCTCGATAGCATCCGCGAATTTTCGGGTCGCAGTGTTAGTAATGGCGTTCAAGTACAGCGCTTCACGAGGGGTTAATGATGAGGGATCGGGCACAAGCATGTTTACGCGTAAGAGCGCCTTATCCGCTTTGCCAGAGTAATCAAGCTCCATCCATGCTTCTGCCAGCCGCGCATGCGCAAGAGCGAACTTATCATCTATCCCGACGGCTTCCTCAAGCAACTTGCTCGCCTGATGATATGTGCCATCGCGTAAAGCTTCTTCAGCCTTTGCGTACAAGGCGACGGCTTCAGGTCGAGGTTGATGCGGCGCGGCGCGCCATAGTCGTGGTCCCCACCATATTGCGCTTATTAAACCAAGCATCAGCACAATGAGGAAGGCGGTGCTGAAGCGCGGCTGGCGCAGCTTGTCGGAGAAGGTTGTGAGAGCGCTGATGCGGGGCGTGCCGGCGGCGAGGGGGATTTGCTGCGTGGGTATGAGGTCCTGGCTTTGTAAGAGCGGACACGCGGCGTGAAGGTCTGCGCTGAAGTCGTCGGCTGATTGATATCGCGCTTCAGCTTTCTTGGCGAGCGCCTTGAGCGTGATGCGGTCGAGTTCCGCCGGTACGAGCGGATTGAAATGCGAGGGCGGCTGCGGATCGACGTGGATAACTTCGGCGCAGATCTCGACGACGTTAGCTCCGGAAAAGGCGGGCCGCCCGGCGATGCACTCGTAGAGCACCCCTCCGAGCGCAAACAGATCACTCCGGGCATCGACGGGCGCGCCTCTCGCTTGCTCCGGCGATAGATATAGAGGCGTGCCGACTATCGTGCCGCTGCGTGTCCGCGTCAAAAGCAGCGTCTGCGCATCCGCGTCATTCGCCTGACATGTTTCTTCCTCAAGCTGTTTCGCCAGACCGAAATCGAGCACCTTGACTTCGCCGCGGTCATTCACCATCACGTTCGAGGGCTTGATGTCGCGGTGAACAATTCCGCGCCGGTGCGCCTCGGCGAGAGCCGCCGCCGTGTCCTCGATGATCTCGACCGCTCGTCCGAGCGTCAGCGTTCCGCCGCGTAGCAGATCGGCCAGATTCTGGCCGATGATCAGTTCCATCACGATAAACGGGTGGCCGTCCGGAGTCTCACCGTAATCATGGATGGTCGCGATATGGGGATGGCTGAGGGCGGAAATGGCGCGGGCTTCGCGCAGGAAACGCGCGCGGAAATGGTGCTCATCGGACGTGACGGTGGCGAACTTGATGGCCACGCGCCGGCCGAGACGCATGTCTTCGGCCATATAAACCACACCCATGCCGCCCTCGCCGAGTTTGTCGAGAATGCGGTAGTGAGAGACGATTTGCCCGATCATGATCCCCGTGATTCTTTCTGTAACCGGGATGTGAGGTTAAGAGAGTGTGCTGGAAAGAGCGAGGGCGATCAGAGGGCCCGGCAGCCGTCGCGCGCTGAAAAAGCTAAGGGTCCTAGTAGTCGCGGATAGTATGCCAAAGGCGAGCGGTTTTCAAGATGAATTTCCCTACTCAGTGGTTCTGAAAAGCCTCATTGCCTTACTGCTTCATTCACCGATCTTATCCGGTGCTGGCTGACATCCTGAAGAAACGAGAGGATTGACCCGATGGTCTCTTGCGTCTGATCTGTTTGAATGATGTGGCTCGCTCTGGCCAGCTTGACGAGCCTTGCATCCGGAATTTCTCTGGCGAGAATGTCCCCGTTCTCCGCCGGAATCAGCCGATCTGTCTCTCCATGAAGGACCAGGGTTGGGGCTGTGAGCGATTTCAACCTGCCGTATGACTCCCAGGAAATAATCGCCTGAAGCTGTGCCAGATAGCTCTCGCGGCCAGGGAAGGCGCGGCGCCTGACTTCGAGATCCTCCTGAATTTTCTCGCGCGGGGTCGAGGAATCATAGGTATAAGGCGCCAGTGCCCAGAAGGCGTCGATGGGATTGGAGTACGCCCTGGCGTAGAGCACATCGATCACCTCCGGAGCAGCCCGGACAGCATGTCGTCCTCCGCAACTTGTGACGCCGAGAATCAGCGAGCGGACTCTCGCGGGATGTTGGAGCGCCAGTTCCTGAGCGATCATGCCTCCCATCGAGAACCCGACGACATGAGCCGACTCGATGGCGGCGGCCTCAAGGACAGCCGCCGCGTCGTTCGCCATCGCCGAGATCGAATACGGGCCGGGCGGAGTATCGCTGCGACCGACGCCGCGGTTGTCGAATGATATGGTTCTGTATTGACGGGACAATACCGGGACGGTGCGGTACCACATCTCGGACGAACAGCCGAGCCCCATAATAAGCACAAGCGGATCACCCGCACCCTGCTCCTGCCAGTATATCTTTGCCCCATCGCTCTCAGCGTATGGCATGCTCTTAACCCTCCTTGTGCCGCGGATCACCGCCTTGCTAAGCCCGGGCCGCGCTCCTCTGAGAATTCGGGAATTTTCGCGCGGCGCTTTATTTGGAGGCGCGCGCCCCTGCCGCTTCAAGTTGCGCCGCCCCAGTCGGCGCCTCTTCGGCGGCGGATTCGCGCATCCAGCGTTGTAGTTTCTCCATGTCTTTT
>JANOGZ010000478.1:0-2061 GCA_031406255.1 Pyrinomonadaceae bacterium
CGGTGGTCTATACGGGTCTGGGCGAGAAGGACAGAGTATTCGAATGGCTGCACAGGGCTTATGAGGAGAACGCCGAGTGGATGATTTACCTGACATTGGATCCGAGATTCGACCCTCTGCGCACAGACTCAAGGTTCACAGAGCTGGTGCGGCGCGTCGGATTGCATGAGGCTCAAGTTTGACGATCCGCCGAAACAGGTAGGTGTGTGGGGGTCTGCAACATGAAGAAGCCACAGCCAGAGATAGAGGCCAGTTACGACCACGTGGCAGAGAAATTCGTGGGCGAGTTCTTCGAAGAGCTTGAGAGAAAACCCTTTGACCGTGAGCTGCTCGACCGGTTCGCCGAAAGCGTGCGCGCTGAAGGACAGGTTTGCGACATCGGTTGCGGGCCGGGGCAGATCGCGCGCTACCTGCAAGATCGCGGAGTCAGTATGCGCGGGATCGACCTGTCGCAAGAGATGGTCAGATGGGCCGGGCGTTTGAACCCGGACATCTCGTTCGAGCGGGGTGACATGCTCCCGCCCGATCTGCCCGACGCTTCGTTGGCCGGGATCGTGTGCTTCTACGCAATCATCCACCTCAAGCGCGAAGACGTGACGCGCGCCCTCGGGCAGATGCGCCGCGCGCTTCAGCCGGGCGGAAGACTCCTGCTCTCTTTTCACGGGGGCGAAGGAATGCTTCATAAGGACGAGTGGTACGGCGAGCCGGTGTCCATTGACGTGACCTTATTCGAGCCGGAGGAGATGGCGAGCTATCTTGAGGCGGCAGGCTTCGAGGTCGAGCGCATAGTCGAACGTGAGCCTTACGAGTTTGAGTATCCTACCCGCCGCGTCTATACCTTCGGGAGGAAGCCATCCGGGTCGGAGAACCGATCAGAGCAATTGCATGTCGAAAACTGAACAGGGGCAATCTGCTGCCTCTTCCGTCTTGGAGATTCACCTGCTCGGCCCGTTCCGTGTCGTCGTGGACGGTCGAACGGTAGAGGAGCGCTACTGGTCACGACGCAAACCGGCATTGCTCATCAAACTGCTCGCCCTTCAGCCGCATCATCAACTCCACCGCGAACAAGTCATGGAATTTCTGTGGCCTGATCTCGAAGTGGAAGCAGCCGTCAACAATCTCCACAAAAGCATTCATGCCGCCCGGCGCGTGCTGGAGCCAACATTGAAGTCAGGCGCGGACTCGCATTTTATCCTCACACACGGGCAACAGGTCCATTTGCGTGCGCCGAGAAAGCTCTGGATTGATGCGGAAGCGTTTGAGCTGGCCGCGGCGGAAGCTCTCAAGTCGTCGGACACACGCGCCTTTGAGAAAGCGCTGGCGCTTTATGAAGGCGACCTCCTCGTTGAAGACCCTTACGAGGACTGGATAGCGACACGGCGCGAGAGCTTGCGCGCGTTGCGCCAAGATTTGCTATTCAAACTATCACGGCTTTATGAAGCACAAGGCCAGCACCAGCAGAGCATCGGACGACTCAAAGAGATTGTGGCTCTTGATCCATCGAACGAAGATGCTCACCGCCAGCTAATGCGTCTCTATGCGCTAACTGGTAACCGTCAGCAAGCTCTCCACCAGTACCAGCAGTGTTGCGAAGTTCTGCGCCGAGAGCTCGACGCTCGACCAGAACAAGCTACCGTGAAGCTTCATGAGCAGATCATCTCTGGAGAAATTCAGCCCCTGAAGATTGACGAGCCGCAAGGTTTCGCGCAGCCGAACCGAATCATCAATTCAATCGCCATCCTTCCGCTGCTTAACGCCGACGCCGGTACAGGGTCGGAATACCTCAGTGACGGAATTACTGAAGGCATCATTAACGCGCTGTCGCGGCTGCCGGAGCTGCGCGTCATGGCATGGAGCACTGTGTCAAGCTACAGGGGGCAGCAAATTGATCCGCAAGATATTGGACGCAATCTAGGCGTGCGCGCGGTGGTGACCGGCAGAATTATTCTCCAACCGGGCGAACGCTTTGTAATCAAGGTAGAGCTTGTCGATACAACGGACGGATCACTCATCTGGGGCAAAAGCCATAGCAGCAACCCATCAGTCATCTTCGATCTCGAA
>JANOGZ010000499.1:0-5145 GCA_031406255.1 Pyrinomonadaceae bacterium
ATCATGATTTACCAGTGGCTCGAAGAGTCTCCCGTCAAATACGACAAGGTCGTGCTGGTCAGCGCCGCCAACCGGGGGCGCGAGCCGGGGACACTGGAGGTATACCCCTGGGACGGCGTGCTCCCCGACGCGGCCGGGATACAGGCGTGCGTCGAAGAGGCGATCAGCGGGGTCATCAGCCTGGAAAATCTCCTGGTCGTCTGTAAGCACTTCGGCGTCCTCCCCGACGAGGTGACGATCATCGAGATCGAGCCGCAGAAAGAGGATTTCGGGCTGGAGTTCAGCCCCGCCGTCGCCGCCAGGGTCGGGGAGGCGATTGAACTCGTCAGGACTGAAGTGATGAAGGTTAACCGCCGATGAGTGAAGTGCCTGCCCAGGAGCGGGACGCGGAGGAACTTCTCGGGCAGTTGGGCGCGCTCGTCGAGGAGCTTGAACGGTACCCGGACACGGAAGTACGCGAGAAAGCCTTCGACCTCGTGCAGATCATCCTCAAACTGCACGGGGAGGCGCTGCGCCGCATGCTGACGACGTTTGATTCGCTCCCCCTTAAAGAGCAGGTACACGCACGGATGTCGGCGGACGAAGTCATCCGCGCCATCCTGCTCATACACGGACTGCTCCCCGCGGAGTTGGGCACGAGGGTGGCTAACGCGATTGACGAACTCCGCCCCTTCCTACTCTCCCAGGGGTGCGACGTGAAGCTGCTCGGCGTGGACGGCGGGCGCGCTCTGCTGCGACTGATGCGGAGCGGCAAAGGCGCACCGCCCGTGGCGGCGTTAAAACTGGAAATCGAAAAAGCCCTCGACGTGGCCGCCCCCGACCTTTTAGGGATCGAGATCGAGGGCGTGGCCGAACAAGTCGAAGCGACCGCCAGGGCGGCCGCGCTGTTGGGGTCGATTATCGCACCGGCGCGCAGCGAGTCGGCGCCCGCCATGTTAGTGCAAATCAAAAGGCCGCGCCCCGTAGCGGCGAATGTAGGTGGGACGTGGGTTTCGGTCGTTCGGGCCCTCGGGTTCGAGGACGGTCAATTCAAGGTTATCAATTACGCGGAGATCAACTTGCTGGTCTGTAAACTCGACGGGGAGTTCTACGCCTACCGCAACTCCTGCGCCGCCGAGCAGGAGGGGCGCCCGCTCGACGACGCTCTGTTCGACAGCCCCGTGCTCACCTGTACCTGTCACGGGTACAGTTATAACTTGAGAGGTGGGGGCGCCTGTGTGGAAAGGCCCGAACTGCGTCTCCAATCTCTGCCGTTAAAAGTTGAAGACGACAAGGTGAAGGTGGCTCTCTAATATCTGAGTTTAGCTCTTATGCCGTTTGCTGTAGAGATGTACATGGATGTTGATAGTGAAGCGAGAATCCGCGACACGTGGGAGGCTCTAGCGGAGGCTGGCATCAAGTCTTCCATGCCTGACGCAGGCTATCGCCCTCACGTGTCGCTTGGCGTTTGCGAGGATCTTGACGTAGATGGTTTGGCGAAGGAGTTATCATCTTTCGCTGAAAGCGTCTCTCCTTTTGAGTTGACCTTATCGAGCGTCGGACTATTTCCTTCGAGCGAAGGTGTCATCTTTCTGGGCGTAACGCCTACTCGGAGATTATTGGATGTCAACGGTGCCTTCCACCAGTTCTTCGGAAAATACGCGAAGTCGCAACGTGATTATCATGTCGGAAGGTGGGTGCCGCATTGCACACTTGCTTTCGATTTACCTGACGGTATGCTATCCGAAGCTATTGAAGTCTGCAGACGCATGTCATTGCCCATCCACAGCCGAGTCGAAGAAATTGGTATTGCTGAAGTGTCTCCCCGCAGTGCCAGCTTACTTTGCTTATATGACCTCGAAGGGGTAACGCTCGCCGCCGAATAGCTCTGCGATAGAATGGAAGGAATCACTACTTTTGGTGAAGTTTGGTTAATGGAGCCGAAATATTATGCCAGACCAGGGAAAAGGTGATGCCGGAGACCCGGTCGGCAGCGTCTACTGGCGGGATGAAATCTTGCAGGTGATGTACTGGATGACGGGCGAGGGATTCGGCCAGGAGTTTACCCTCTCCGACCTGCGAAAGTTTCTGAGCGCCGGAGACGACGTCCTACACCTCAACCTAGAGCAGATGGTTACCACCGGACTGCTCGAACGGGCCGGGGGTGAAAAGTACGCGCTGACGGCCCAGGGGAGGAAAGAAGGCGGCCGCCGTTTCGCGGATGAGTTCGAAGAGATGCTCAAGCCCGGCCACTTCGAGTGCGACGAGCCGGATTGCGATTGTCACGACCCGGACTCGATCGAGGGGGCGTGTAAACACTTTTCACCCGCGCACGAGCCGCACCAAAATTCGTTGAATTGATGTGGCGGCGCGTCGCGGCGTTTGGCCGCCGCTGCCGGTCAGGCGAGGAAAGGCTTAATGTCAGGAGGAAGTTATGACGGATACAACGCGCTGGACGGTTATTTGCCCGTGCTGTGAAGCTAAGCTCGTCGTTGACGCGCAAACCGGTGTGATTCTTTCGCACGAAGAAAAGACGAAGCCGCTCGCATCTTTCGATGAGATGAAGAAAGATCTGGAGAGGCAGAAACAGACGCGGGATCAGGTGTTCGCGCAAGAGCTCGGCTCACATAAAGATCGCGAGCGGTTGTTGGAAGAGAAATTCCGCGAGGCGATGAAGCGCGCGGAGAAAGATAAGGATACGCCTTATCGAAACCCTCTCGATTTTGACTGAAGCAAAAAAGTATTTTGGAGACCGGACTGTCCCGTAGAAACTCGGGGAATGATTCGTCACGCGAGACTTTCGACGAAGACGAGGGCTGAGTAAAGCCTCTGGAGATCGCGACCCATGCCGGATTCAACCACTGCCTCCGAAGAACGCGTCACCTACCGCGCCTGCCACCTGTGCGAGGCGCTCTGCGGCATCGAAATCAGCTCGCGAGGCGATGAGATCCTCGGGGTTCGCGGCGATGCGGCGGACACGTTCAGTCGCGGGCACATTTGTCCCAAGGCCGTCGCCCTCATCGATATCCACAACGACCCCGATCGCCTTGGTGGTCCGGTGCGGCGCGTCGGCGACAGCTGGGAGCCCATAGACTGGGACGACGCCTTCGAGCTGGTCGCCAATCGTTTCGCCGCGATCCAGCGCGCGCACGGCGCGAACGCGATCGGCATCTATCTCGGCAATCCGAATGCGCACCATGTCGGCAGCCTTCTCCACGCGCCGGGCCTGATTCGCTCCCTGCAGACGCGGAACCGCTTCTCCGCCACGTCGGTCGACCAGTTGCCGCATCACGTCGTCGCGCATGCGATGTACGGGCACCAGTTCATGTTCCCCATCCCCGATATCGATCACACCGCGTACTGGCTGATCCTGGGCGCGAATCCCCTGGCGTCGAACGGCAGCCTGATGACGGCGCCCGATGTGGGCAAGCGCCTGCAGGCGATTCGCGAGCGGGGCGGGAAGGTCGTCGTCATCGACCCGTGCCGCACCGAGACGGCGGACGCAGCGACCCGGCACCACTTCATTCGCCCGGGCGCCGACGCCGCGTTCCTGCTCGCGTTGATCAACGCAGTGCTCGATCTGGGTCCGCCGCGCATCGAGCGATACGGCGCTGATCGCCTCGCCGGGCTCGACACGGCGATCGCGGCGATCCGTCCCTTCGGCGTGGAACACGCGGCCGCCCCCACGGGAATTTCTGCCAGTGAGGTTCGCGAGATCGCTTCAGAGCTGCGGGCCGCCGAGACCGCCGTGGTCTACGGGCGCATCGGCGTATCGACACAGCCGTTCGGAACCGTGTGCCAGTGGTTGATCCAGTTGTTGAATCTGTTGACCGGGAACCTCGACGCGAAAGGCGGCGCCTTGCCCACCGTTCCCGCGATTCCCCTGACGGGCCCGGGAACGCGTCCCGGCGGCCCGGGGCGCTCCACAAGCCGCGTCGCGGGCAGGCCCGTCTTCAGCGGAGAGTTGCCAGCGGCCTCGATGGCGGAGGAAATCGAGACGCCGGGAGAGGGCCGGATTCGCGCGATGCTCACGATTGCCGGCAACCCCGTGTCCTCGACCCCGAACGGGCGTCGCCTCGATCGCGCCTTTTCCGGCCTCGAGTTCATGGCCTCCATCGACATCTTCATCAACGAGACGACGCGGCATGCCGACGTGATCCTGCCGCCGGTTTCGATGCTGTCGCACGAGAACTACGACATCGTCTTCAATTCATTCGCGATCCGGAATGTCGCGCGCCACAACCCGCCGGTTTTCGCTAAACCGGAAGGGGGCCGCTACGACTGGGAGATTTTTAACGGCCTCGGCGCCGCGTATGCGAAGGCTGCCGGGGTGGAGTTCAGGGCAAAGCCCGAGCCGTCCGTGATGATCGACGCGGCGCTTCGGGCAGGGCCTTACGGAAAGTCGTTGTCGCTCGATGTCCTGAAGGCGGCGCCACACGGCGTCGACCTGGGTGCGCTCGAGCCGTCGCTGATGCGGCGTCTCGAAACACCCGACAAGAGAATCGCCTGTGCGCCCGAAGCCTTCGTCGCGGATCTCAAACGCGTCGAGGCGGATCTGCTCGCCCGCCCGGCGCCGCCCGATGCGCTGCGATTGGTGGGCCGGCGGCACCTGCGCAGCAACAACTCATGGATGCACAACGCGCACCGCCTGACCAAGGGCCCGCGCCGCGACCATCTCTGGATCCATCCCCGTGACGCGGCGCGACGCGCCATCGAGGACGGCGACCAGGTGACGCTGGCATCACGCGTCGGGGAAATCAGCGTCACCGCCAGGATCACGGACCGCGTGATGATCGGAGTGGTGTGCCTTCCGCACGGTTTCGGTCAGGGTCGCCGCGGTGTGCGACTCGCGCTCGCCGCCGCGCTTCCGGGCGCGAGCTACAACGACGTTTCGGATGAGGCGGCCGTCGATCCGCTATCGGGAAACGCGGCCCTGAGCGCCCTGCCGGTTTCCGTGACGAAGCGCGTTCCGGTGACCAATAGTCTCATCGCGGAAGCCTGAAAACGGCCGCAACCTGTGGTCAACGCGCCCGCGCCGCTATTTTTAGCCAGCTCTCGACCTCATGCTGCGCTGGCTTCCGTCCTGGGTTTCCAGCGAAGCACGGGCCGGCGCGCGGCCGCGGCCTCATCCAGCCGGCCGATGCGCGTCGTGTGCGGCGCGTTGCG
>JANOGZ010000529.1:0-2739 GCA_031406255.1 Pyrinomonadaceae bacterium
CGGTGAAACTATTGTTAGCGCGATGATCCCAAATCCTGCGACGAGTATGAGAAACGCGAGCGTGGGCTGCATGAGCCTCTTAAAATGGCGAGAATACGTGAAGAGGAAGCCGAGAAAAAAAGTCGGGCAGACAAAAACATACCGAATAATCCACAACTGGTCTTTTGCCTCCGGGATCATCGACTGATCTAAGATCCCGAAACATACGTACAGAAATATTCCCAAAAGGATGGCGACCCGCACATGCTTCAGAGATCTCTGGAAATATTCTTCGAGGTAATCACGCTCGAGCTCGCCGGAGAACTGTAAAGTAATGGGATTCATCTGACCCATGGCTCACCTTAATCTCCATCTCATCCACGCTTGATAGACGTTACTGATGAGAACATATATAGGGCAATTGGAGTTCCACAGTAAAGCGGGAATATGTCATGTGGAGCGCTGATACGGGACCGAGAGATTCCCATCGCGGGTTTCGCGAGTGCTTCAATCCTGATCATTGCGGAAGTGATGGCAGGAGCTATGCTGTGTTATACCGCAACCCGCCGCGAGCTGCTCAGCGGTGACGTTATCCGGGTGTTGTCCCGGGATTATGGATGCCATCCCCGGCGATGCGGCAACGCCTTCTTCCATGAGTCGATTGAGTTTTATTACTGGTTGCCGCCGGCCCCCGGTGAAATGATAGCCGCCGAGATCCCGCACGCCGGGCCACGGCGGCGATAGTGTTTAATCTTCCTGCTTCTGTTCTGATCCACACTATCAACAGATGGTGGAAAAACCGGCGACGCTATCCTGGCGTTCGGCCAATACCCTTGAGCCCTTACGGCTGTCCGAACCTTGCCTGGTACTCACCCGATACGATGAACGCCTTGACCATCTCCGCCTCCACGAAATTCCCATTGAACTGATTCAACTTCCCTAACCAGAAATTGAACCCGGCCTCGTCCGGCTCTCTCCTTAAGTATCCGAAATACTGCATCAACACGAATGCCGGGTTGAACTCTCTGTTGAAAAACACTCGATTCTCGGCGACTTTCCGCAGCACACTCGCACGCGTCTCAGTGCCGTTGCGCAATCCGTTCGCCAGACCGTCACGCTCGGCCTGAGAAAGCGCCCCTCCGGTGTTGGTATTCAGCCGATCCACATACTGCTCAGGCGTCAGATCAGGCAGGCGCGTCACAAAATTGTTCACGAACGCAACCTTGTTCGCTTCCAACTGTGCTTCCCAGCCGCTGGCTCCGATCACCACTCCCTGGCTGATCGTCCGCGTGTCAGGCATGAATTCGCTGAAGGTCGGCCGGCGGCCGAATGATTCCTGATAGAGGCGGTAGACGAGATAACCCGTCTCCTGGAACTCGATTGAGAGGAAGTAGGCCGCACTGACGTTGATGGTCCTGACTTCGGCGCACCGCTGGTCGGAGCCGCATGAGGCGATCTGGTCGATCCAGAAGGCGAGCCCCTTTGAATCGGGCGCCCGATTGAGAAAGTCCTGGTAGTGCTGGGCAACGAAGGACTGTATTTTGTCGATCGGCACGGCCGCGGTGGAGAAGCACAGGTTACCGCGGGCGGCCACGGTCGGCGGCTGGGTTCGCCCGTCCACGGTGACCGTCGCGGTCAGCGCGCCGTTCGCCGGGAACAGGTCGCTGACGAAACCGTGATCACCCCTGAGTGGAAGTGTGATGGTGCGCGAAGCGAGCGTGCCGTCGCCGTTAAGCGGCAGCCGTCCCTCCGCCGGGATCGTGCCGCTAAAGGACGGCGCCAGGCCGAAGAGGCCGCTGGTTGTCACCGTGTAGGTGCCGCCCGTGACGTTTCCGGTCGCGGGGTCATAGTTTACCGTGGCCGTGAAGGAAGCGATGTCCACGTTCAGCGTGGCGTCGGTTACCTTCCCGCCGTAGGTGACGAATTTGCTGCCCGTCGCCGCCGTCCCCGCTGCCGTCTGGCTTGCTTGAAAGTCGTAGCAGGTGGTCTTCGCCGTTTGCGCCCCGGTGCTCAAACATAAGCCCGTCAGTAGCAGTGCGAACGCGAGGGTTAAATTTTTCCACTTGCACATAGGGTTTCAATGCTCCTCAATGGGGATCACGAGAGACCGAAGTTATCTAACAAAGCGTCGGGCTGGTGATAAACCGTTTACAAGAGACGACGGGCGAGGGCCCGTCGAGGTGACTCAATTCAATCAGGCGCTGAGAATAATAATCCAGTTCGAAGGGTTCGACAACCGCTTTCAACCGGCCCGCACGCATCAACTCCTTCAAAACGCCGAAGTGATGCAGCAGCTAACGTTCAGAAAATTTCAGGGCCAATTCCCGGAACGGGCGGCGGGCAGAGGCAACAGGTCAGGAAGAATAGTTAGCCTTTTCATCGATGAATGCGCGCTTACGTGGATGGCGCCGTCTGCTGCTATAGTGACGGCGCGGGCACGGCCCGCCTTAATGCGATGCCGAAGCCGACGACCATCTTTTACATTGCCGCCATCGGCGCCGCCGTCGGCGTCATCAGCGTTTACTTTTTCTGGTGGCTGGTCTCACGCTACCGCGTCATGGCGGCCAGGCCGCGCCCCGTGCGCGCGCACCGGCGTGTGATCTGGCGGGATCCCGGCGAGGTTGAGCAGTTAGACTTCCGCGACGGCCCCGGCGGGAGTAGCGGCGCTCCGGCGTCTCCTTTCCACTTCATTGAGGAGCACGCGACGGGATCGAACCCCTGCCTGTCTGTACGCGACGGGCGCGGGCGCACGTGGCGCGT
>JANOGZ010000547.1:0-3510 GCA_031406255.1 Pyrinomonadaceae bacterium
GCCGGCGTGAGTTCAACCGCGCGTTCGTGCTGATGCAATACTTCGGCTACCTTAGACGCAACCCCGAAGACCCGCCGGATAATAATCTCGACGGGTATAACTTCTGGCTGGCGAAGCTCAACCAGTTCAATGGTAATTTCATCGCCGCTGAGATGGTCAAAGCCTTTATCTCCTCGGACGAGTACAGAAAACGCTTCGGTCAATAAACGCGGGCGACCGCATTCGCTTGACCAGCCATTGGTGAGCTTTTCGCGGCGGCAAGGCTCACCAATGGCGATGTAGTTCCGAGCTTCAGCGGTGATAGCACATGAGCTGAACATTGTGCCGGAGCATAGTCCCGGTTTTCAGATCGCGATCACGCGCGGATCTCACCATTGTTTCCACCTGACCGAATGTTATGGGTGAGCCTTAGTGCGCCCCTATCTGCTTGCGCGCTGAAGAGGGATCACGATCTCGCGCCGGACGTAAGCGTCGGGCGCGCCGTCGAAGGCGATGACCAACTGTGTGTCGGTCCGGGCGCCGGCCTTGATCATCTCGACGCCGCTCACCTTGCCGATCTCGTGCGGGGTCCGCACACGCAAGCTGTAGGAACGTCCGCCGAGACCTTCCAGCACGAGCCGCAAAGCATTCGCGTCGGCGTGCGAACGAAGGATACGCAGGCCGCTATTTCCGGCGCCCGGCGCGGGCGCTTTCGTCTCGCCGTAAACTTCCGTCCCTTCGTCATAAACGAAAACCACCTCCATCTTTGATTGAGACAGGTCGAGGGAGACTTCCGCGCTCTGCACGTCTCCCGTGCGCCTGATCTCAAATCGCGCGGCGCGCCCCTGCGCTGTCACTTCCCGCACACGCGCGTCGAGCGGGAAAAAGGGAGCGACCGTGATGCGCAGTGCTCCTCCCGCTTCGCTACTGGTAATGCCCGTCGGTGAAGAATCGCTTCGCTCGATCGTGACTACCAGCCGTCCGTCCGCTCGCTTCAGCGTCAGGTCATAGCGAGCGCCGCCGGCGGCGACCCGCCGCGCTTCGACGTAGTCCCAGTTGGCCGGAAGCTGCGGTGCGAAGCGCAGCGCGGTGCCGCCAGCGCTCGCTTCGATTCCGAACAAACCCCGCACCAGCGGCGTCACCACCATCGCCTCCGACCAGATCTGGTGATGCGAAGAACGCCCGAACGGGGCATTCCAGTCTCCCGAGAGGAGTTCCGTGACATAGCCGAGAGCTCCCTGATAGGTGAGCAGCGCATTCGCCATCAGCGCCTGATAGCCAACATGCGGTCGGCCATAGCGATAAGCGCCCAGCCCGGCCCAGCCCGTAAAGAGCGGCCACACGGAGCCGTGATGGTAAGAGAGCGGATCATAGAGCTGGCTCTCGTTTGAGATAATGCGTGTGCCCCAGTCCGTCGCCATCCGGCCACTCCCCAGATGATCGATCTCTGACTGGGCGCGTTCTTCCGCGAGCGTCTGCCACCACAGCGCGACGGCCGGCAGCACGGTGTCCTCATCAATGATCCGCGCGCGACCGAGCTCATCCATCCGCCTCTGCCGGATGGCGCGATTCGGCCCCGGATCGGCCACGCGCTGCTCATGCGGGACGGGCCGATAGGTGGCAAAAGCATAAAACCCGCGCGCCGGCAGCCAGTAGCTCTGCTCGGTGGCCGCGCGGGTGCGCTCGGCCGCCGCGCGGGCCAGCGCGGTTGTCCGAGAATCCTTTAACGCTTCCGCCATCTCGGCCAGGGCGCGTGAAGCTTCGATCCAGAGGGCCTGCATGTAAATCTCTTCATGCGGAGGATAGAGACCACCGCCCTCCACCCAGCCGTGACCGAACTCGGTGTTTTCAATTAATCCGTTGGCGTCCCGGTCGGTCGCCGCCGAGAAGCGGTACGCCTTGAGAATCGAATCCCAGTTCGCCTGCAGAAACTGGCGGTCGCCGCGCGCGCGCCAGTAATCCGCGTGCGCGATGATGTAGAGCGGCGTCGCGTCAGCGCTCGCCCAGGGGTATTCGTAATCCGTAAACCACGGCACGAGCGTCGCGCTCTGTGAAATCTCATGCGGGATTTTCCCGTCGGCGCGTTGAAATTTTCCCAGGAATTCGAGGGCCGTGCGCGTGGTCGTGAAATCGCCATAAGAGTTGATCGCCAACGCCGTCCAGAGCGCATCGCGGCCGAAGAACCAGGCAAAGCCGGGACGCTCACTCTCACCCGAGGTGCGATAACCGGCGACGAGGCCACTGCCGAGCAGCGGGTTTGTCACCATTCCCTTATCGATGCCGACCTTCGCCCAGCGAAAAGCCTCATCGAGCCGTTCGTCCGGCGTCTTGATGGCTAACGTCTCGTTCTGAAACCTCTCGTAATAAGAGACGTTCTTTTCGTAGAGCGACTGCGCGGCGCCGAGCAATTTGTCATAGATGGCCCGCGCTTCACCGCGGCCGCGGGTCGCGCCGGCGATGATGATCGGAATAAACTGCGCGCGCTGCGCCTCCGTTGAAGGAGCTTCGATGAGGAGGCTCGCCGGCACATCACGCGGCTCTTCCTGGTACGGCATCACGGACGCTTCGCGGGCGGCCGGCGAACCGATGATGCCGACGTAACGCTTTGTCTCCTCGGAGATGTAATAGACGCGCTCGCGCTCATCCCAGTAGAGATTCCCGGTCATTAAGCCGGCGGGCCAGCCGAGTTTCAGGCGCGGTCGAAACGATGCGCGAATGCTCAACGGCAGGGCGCTGTGCGCGTCGATGAGCATCACGATGCCCGGTTCATCAAGCGGCGCGAAGATGATTTGACGCACGGTAAACGCGGCGTGCGAATAGGTGAAAGTGGTCGCCTCAGGGCGGACAGCGATCTCGACAGCCAGATCCGCGCCGCGAAATTCCAGTGGATAGCCTTCAAGGCGAAAGAAAAGCTCGAAGTCGTCGAGTATCTTGAGCGGGTACGCCCACGCCTCCAGCGAGCGGTGCTCGTAGCCGAAAACGGCTGATCTTTTGCCCACCACATCGAAGAAAGCGCCCGTCCGCGTCGGCCTTTCAAGCTCTAGCCCGCTCTTTCGTAAAGTAAATTTCGGTATCATCAGTGGAGCCGCCGGCCGCGGCGTCGTCTGCCCCGGCGCGCGCGTCGCCGAGCGGGCGTCAGCTGTCACGGATGCAACAAAAAGCGCGCCCAGTATTAGTATGAAGAGGATCTTCTCTGCCTTCAAGCTGTCTCCTCCGGGCGGCCTTCCATCCCTTAAGCACTCGTGGTCCGCTGATCTGACTTCTCGCTCTGTAAGACCGGAAGCCAGGCACGTCAACTCCCGCTGTTGCGGCATTTTAGGGCCTTCAGAGTCATTTGTGCGTATCATCTTTGACAGTCACGCCCCGCGCGTGCGCCACGCATTCGCCCGCCGGGGCGGTGAAATGACCTTTACGAGAAATTTTTTCACCTTCGCTCTTGCGCATAACTGTTGAACTCCTATAAACTGCATTGGCGGTGGTTTTCAACCGCCCGCGCCCGCAGGTTTCTTAGAACTCTCCTTAATAGTTCGG